>CAJQKQ010000089.1 GCA_905478925.1 uncultured Verrucomicrobiales bacterium | reverse complement strand
ACCTGAAGAAGGATCGCACGACGGAGGACAGGGTGGCTTCCACTTTCAATCGTCTGAACCGAATCTCTGCGGAAGGTGGTATTCAGGACTTGGAATATACTGCGAAGTATTATGCGGAGCGTGTGCTTACGACTTCGGTGGCGTTCCTTGGCTCGACGATGGGTTGTGCGGAGTGCCATGACCATAAGTTCGATCCATTTACGGCGAAGGATTTCTACTCGATGCAGGCCTTCTTCGCGGACATCTATGAGAAGGGTGCCTTCAATGGCGACGGGAAGTACAATGAGGGCGCGGATATCAAGAATCATCCTGATATGTTCGTTTCGAGGTGGGGACCTGCGCTGAAATTGCCAGAGCCCAGTCAGCAGGAAGCGGTGGAGAAAGTGGAAGCGCAGATCAAGCCGCTGGATGCGAAGTTCAACAAGACGACGCCGGAGCTGGAGAAGGGCTTTGAGAAGTGGCTCGCGGATGTGCGCAAGCAGCGAGCGGAGTCCGATAACAAGAAGCCGAGTCTCTCGAATGCCGTGACGCGCGCCTTCGATGGCAGCAAGGGCAAGGAGCCGGATGCGAAGCAGAAGAAGGTCCTGCTCGATCACTACCGCACCACCATTCCTGAGTTGAAAGAGATTCATGCGAAGCTCAACAAGCTGCGTGGTGAAGAGAAGGTGCTGAACGGTCAGATCCGTACCACGCTGCCAAGTGTCTCGACCAATCCACGTGTCATTCGCCTGCTACCACGCGGTGACTGGACAAATAAATCCGGCGAGATCGTGCAGGCCGCGGTGCCGGAATTCCTCACCGAAGCGGTGCCTGCACCGAAGCCGGAAAAGCCGGGCGAGCGACTCACCCGTATGGATCTGGCAAAGTGGATCGCCACGGAGGAGAATCCACTAACAGCACGCGCCTATGTGAACCGCGTGTGGTCACTGTTCTTTGGCGAGGGGCTATCGCGTGATCTGCAAGATCTAGGTAACCAGGGCCAGTGGCCGACACATCCAGCGCTGCTGGATTGGCTGGCGGTTGAGTTCGTAGAGTCCGGCTGGGATGTGAAGCATCTGGTCAAGACCATCGTCACCTCCAAGGCGTATCAGCAGTCAACGAATGTCTCATCCGACCTGATGAAGCAGGATCCTTACAATGTTTTCTACGCCCGGCAGAATCCGCGTCGTCTCCCAGCTGAGTTTGTGCGGGACAATGCGCTGGCCGTTTCCGGTCTGCTGAATGCTAAGCTCGGTGGTGGCTCAGCACGACCCTATCAGCCTGCAGGATACTATGCGCAGATGAATTTCCCGAAGCGGACCTACTCGCATGATAAGAATGACAATCAGTATCGACGCGGCCTCTACATGCACTGGCAGCGTTCCTTCCTGCACCCAATGCTTGCGGCATTCGATGCGCCGGCGCGTGAGGAATGCACCGCCGCACGTAGCAGTAGCAACACACCGCTGCAGGCACTCAACCTCCTGAATGACCCGACATTTGTCGAAGCCGCACGTGTCCTGGCAGAGGATTTGATGAAGGATGAGAAGCCGCTCACGGATCGGCTCGATGTTGCCTTCCGGCGCATCCTTTCCCGCGCTTGCAGCGAAGAGGAGGGAGCGATCCTGATCAATCTCTACGAGAAGCAGCACAAGCGTTACCGCGAATCACCGGAGGATGCGACCAAGCTGCTGGGCATCGGCCTGAAGCCAGCGACGGATGCGAAAGCCCCCGCCGAGCTGGCCGCCATGACGGCAGTCTGCCGGGCGCTGCTCAACCTTCACGAAACCATCACCCGCTATTGATCCGATCCGGCCCCTTTCCGTCATGAATCCTGAACAACGTTTTGCCAATACCATCAACCGCCGGGCCTTCCTGCGGAACGCCTCATACTCAGTGGGAAGCGCTGCATTTAGCTCGCTCCTCCTCCGTGATCTCCAGGCGGCGCCCCGTTGGAATGGGATACTGGGAGACAAACTCCATATGCCCGCCAAGGCGAAGACCGTCATCCACCTTTGCATGGCCGGCGGACCATCTCATCTGGAAACCCTCGACCACAAACCGGAGCTCGCCAAGCTCAACGGTCAGGAGATGCCGGAGTCCTTCACGAAGGGACAGCAACTGGCACAGCTGCAGGGCAAGGCGCTGAATTGCCTCGGTCCGCAGTATGAGTTCAAGCCCTACGGCGAGTGCGGACGCATGATGTCCACCGCCTTTCCGCACATCGGATCGGTCGCCGACGAGATCGCGGTGATCAACTCGATGCACACCGAGCAGATCAACCACGATCCCGCGCACACCTTCATGAACACCGGATCGATCATTCCGGGGCGTCCCTCGATGGGCTCCTGGATGCTCTACGGGCTGGGTGCGGTCACCGACGAGCTTCCCGGTTATGTGGTGATGACCTCCTCGGGAGGCGGACAGGATCAGCCGATCGCCACGCGCCAGTGGCACAGTGGGTTCCTTCCCTCGAAGTTCCAAGGTGTGCAGTTCAACTCTAAAGGTGACCCGGTTCACTATGTGAAGAATCCGGCCGGTGTGTCGCGCAAAGACCAGGGTGAACTACTCGAAACGATCAACGGCATGAATGGCTTGTTAGGCAAACGCCAGAACGATCCCGAGATCGCGACGCGCATTGCCCAGTACGAAATGGCTTTCAAGATGCAGACATCCGTGCCCGGCCTGATGGATGTATCGGAGGAGTCACAGGATGTTCTCGACGCCTACGGCGCGACGCCGGGCGACGGATCCTTTGCCTCGAATTGTCTCCTCGCCCGGCGTCTCGCGGAGCGCGGGGTGCGCTTCATCCAGCTCTATCACCGCGGTTGGGATCACCATGGCGGGGTCAAAAAAGGGATTGAAACGGTGTCGGGTCACATCGACCGGGCCACCGGGGCGCTGATCAAGGATCTCAAGGCGCGGGGCATGCTGGAGGACACTCTCATCGTTTGGGGCGGGGAATTCGGACGCACTCCCATGGCTCAGGGCAGCGGCCGCGATCACCACATCCAGGCATTCTCCCTGTGGATGGCCGGAGCGGGAATCAAGGGCGGGACCACCTACGGATCCACCGACGATCTCGGCTACGCGGTGGCCCAAGACGGGGTCTCGGTGCACGACCTCCACGCGACCATTCTCCAGCAGCTAGGCATCGACCACGAGCGCCTGACCTACCGTTTCCAAGGCCTGGACTTCAAGCTGACCGGGGTGGATGAGGCGAAGGTGGTGAAGGCCGTCCTAGCCTGATCCATGTGCCTGGCGACCCTCGAGATTTCGTGAATGGGTTCAGAACCTGGTGTGACGTAAAGCCAAGGCTGGCGGTGCGCCCCCGCGCATGGACGCAACGCCTTCGGGCAGGATACCCAGGGTAGGCTCCGCCCTGCTCCCTCCTTCGCGCATCGCTGCTTCGGAGGGCAGGCCGGCAACTCTGGCCTAAAATCCTTATCCCCGTTGGGGATGAAGAACCTATGCACTCCAGTTCAAAAGTAATCCTGCCCACCACTTTCAGTTACACCCGTCGACAGGCGAATGAAGTGGAGGATTCCCCCTTTTGCCTCGAAAATGTCCCCATCCGGGCTATCATTCCCTTTGCGCACGAAGGATCTCTTCTATTTGTCTGAGAAATAGTGGATGAGAAATAGTGGATGAGTAATCCACCGCGAATGCCGCTAAGAAAAGAGACAAGGATGCGGGAGGGACTGCTAGGAAATTGCTTTTGGCGGGAGGGCCTTGAAGCCGCCTTTGGACCGGAGCGGAGGGGGGAGAAAGGGGGTTGTCAATCCAGACGTCGGGTGGTTTCGTAGGGCGCATGAGATTCATCGTTCCCATAGTTTTCGCAATCATCGCGGCTGCAACTTTTGCCTGCGCCGCACCGGAGAGCAGGCCAAACGTCATCGTGATGATGGCGGACGATCTGGGATACGGTGATCTCTCTTGCTACGGCAGCGATAAGATCAAGACACCAGTTCTCGACGAGCTCGCGAGTAGTGGCGTTCGGCTGACCAGTTTCTATGCAGGCGCCACCGTTTGCACACCGTCGCGGATGGCGCTGCTGACCGGATGCTATCCGACGCGGCTCGGCTGGAGTGGTGGCGTGCTCGGGTACAAAATGAAAACCGACACGGGTCTCGCCCCGGAAGCTCGCACGATGGCCGAGGTGTTCAAGGACGCGGGCTATCGCACCGCGCTCTGTGGTAAATGGCACCTCGGCAGCTCACCTGACCTGGTCCCGAACAAGCAAGGCTTCGATCAGAGCTTCTTCATCAAGATGAGCAACAACCAGACGAAGAAACTCTGGCGCAACGACGAGCTCATCGCGGATCCCTTCGACAACCGGCGGCTCACCGAACAATTTACGCAGGAGGCGATCGGGTTCATCCGCGCTGAGAGCGATGAGCCTTTCTTTCTCTATCTACCGTTTACCGCGCCCCATTTTCCAGCGCAGGCCCACCCGGATTGGAAAGGGAAATCGAACAACGGAGCCTATGGGGATGTGGTCGAAGAACTGGATGCTCGCGTTGGCGAAATTCTCGCAACGCTGCGTGAGCAGAAGATCGAAAAGAACACGCTCGTCGTGTTCCTTTCCGACAACGGGCCTGAGCCCGGGCAGAAAAAATTTGCCACGGCGGCACCTTACCGGGGTTTGAAGTGGAGTTCGCTCGAGGGTGGCACACGAGTTCCCTGCATCGTTTCCTGGCCCGGTGTCGTTCCGCCTGAAACGGTGAGTTCCGGTCTGACTTCCGCCATCGACTTGCTGCCGACGCTGGCTCACGCTGCCGGAGTTACTCCAAAAGGGGAGGGGAGCCATCCGATCGACGGGCTCAATGTTTGGAACACTCTGATCGGGCAAGCGAACTCGGAGCAACACGCCCGCAAAGATCTGTTGTATTGGGAAGGCTGGGCGGCACCGCAGGCGATCCGGGTAGGGAACTGGAAACTCTACTTCGACGCAGTCAGAGATGTGCCCGGATCCAAAGCTGGACCGGCGCTATTCGATCTAGCGACTGATCGGGCGGAGGAGAAAAACCTCAGTGCTGAGCACCCCGACAGAGTTGCGGAGATGTTGGCACTCGCACGGAAAAGGCTTGGCGCAATCGAGGCTGATCCGATCGAGCTTGGTGGTGCCGATCGAGCCGGTAAGCGATTGGTGCCGAAGACGCCCCGCTGGCTGGAGTGAAATGTGATCGAACTGGCGACTAAAAGTCACCACTATGTCTGCGCTGTTCTACTCCAGCCAAGCCGCGAACAAGCCGATGGCTCGCCGGTGTGCTGAAAAGTTTCGGTCTCGACGAGAAACAGCTCAAGAAGGCTCGCGAGAGCTGGGCGGCGCCTGCGAAGTAAGTGATTTTCAGCTTCCTTATGTCGTCGGGACGCGAGCGTGAGTTGGTGATTTTGAGCGAATCTGACTGGGCTTGAGCAGGGAATGGGTGGAGAACGCCGGTTCTATGCGATATGGTAACTGCATGATTACCAGTCGCATTACCGAGTCGGGCGTTCTCATCGTCCAGCCATCCGGTCCCCTGACCAAGGACGACTTTGAATCGCTCTCCGGAAATGCCAACCCGTGGATTGAGGCGCATGGTTCCCTGAAAGGCCTGCTCATCGATGCTCCGGAATTTCCGGGTTGGAAGGATTTCGCCGGACTGCAATCGCACCTCCGCTTCGTCCGCGATCATCACAAGCACGTCGAGCGGCTCGCCGTGGCTTCCGACAGCAGCTTCTTGTCCGCCTTGCCGGTGGTGGCGCGACATTTTGTCAAAGCGGAGATTCGGCGCTACGAGGCGGGTGACACGGAGGCGGCGCTGAACTGGCTGGAGTCTCCTCGCGCCGAACCGAAACATGCAATCCGCCACGCCTGGTTCCCGAATGAGAAGCTGATGTGGATGGCTGTCGACGGAAAGATCACCACCGCCGAGTACAAAGAGTTCCTGGCGCGGGTGGAAACGATTCTCGCCGAGACCTCCCCAATCTCCATGCTTGTCGATATCGACGATATGGAGGGAGTGGAACCCGGGGCCATGCTCGCAGACCTCAAGTTTGGACTCACCCACCTCAAGAGCTTCCGCCGCATGGCTTTGGTCGGCGACGAGAAGTGGATCCACGGCCTCACCAAGATTCCCAATCCCTTTCCGGTCGAAATCAAGGCCTTCGACGAGGATGAGGAATCCTCGGCCTGGGAATGGCTGCAGGAGAGGGACTGATATCCGGGTTCCGGAGGTTCCGCCATACGCTCGCCGCAGTTTGTTGCGGCTCTGCGAAAGGAACACGGCAAACGCAGTGAGCCATGGACGGTGGACGAACTGGAAAAGCTTGAGCCGGCCGCATTGCCCTACCAAAAGAACTGGAAGCGCAGCGCCAGCCACAATCAAGGTGTCCTCACTAGTGTCTGTGTACGGAACGCACGACTCCAGTCGCGCAGGATGCTGATCCAAAAAAGTGACCTGCGCGACTGGAGTCGTGCGTTCCTAAGTCTGGCAATTTCACCGTGGCAGTCCGGGATCGCCCAAGTCGTCTCCAGTGGGATCGACCGCGCAACCAAAGCCCGGACCGGCGAGCGCCGAGACATCGAGCCGGCCGTTGCGGATCTTGAGCGTGGCATAGCCGGCATCCTCCATTGCGTAGAGCGATGGGTATGCGGCCACCACTTGCTCCTGAAGGGCACGGGGAAACATCGAGAGTCCCTTGAAGTAGTGGTGTCCGTTGCGCTCGATATCGTCAATTTGGAGCGTGGCCATGACCTCCAGGTCGTTGAGTAGCGCCACCGGTCCGACATTGGCGAGATCCTCTCCGCTCATCAGCCACTGCTGCTCCGGGTGCTCGCGGCGGTGCCATTCGATGAGACACTTGTTGGCTAGACCTTTGAACACCCCCTTGCAATTCTTGTGGCTCGTCCCGCGATAGCCTAGCTCGAGGGCGCGCCGCAGCGAGGTCAATTCGGCATCGGACTCGTCGATGATCATGGGCGGGGCTTCAGTCCACGAGGCGAGGCTCTTCTTCACCTCCTCCTTCAGCGCATCGTCACGATACATGGGCTGCTCGACAAAGATTAGGTGCGCCGGCGAGAGGAAGTCGCAGAGTTCAGGCTCCGCCAAATAGGCTTCCCAGTGCTCGCGGAATTTCGCGAGGGTGCGATACTGCTCGTTTCCATCGAGAGTAAGTCGATACCCGGGCACTTTCTCGGCAAAGATCCCGGCAAGGCGCTTCAAGCGTGGCACATCGACCTCAAGCTTGCCGCACACCTTTACCTTGAAATGGGTGAGACCGTAGGCATCGATGGTATCGGTGAGCGCCTGGGGGAGCGCATCATCTGCTCGATCTTCTTCCGCGATCTCATTGGCGAAGAGAGGGTCGCCAAGGCCAACGGTGTGGCGGGCGATAAGCGACGTCAAAGTATTCCCCAGCCAATCCGCTGGCTGCGACCCCGCCAGTTCGTGATGGATCGCACCCAAATCGATCCCAAAGGCATTTTTGTTCACCGCCTCCGCAAAGCCGATGCCATGGGCGCGGCAGGTGGCATCGATCATGGCTCGCTCGATGAGGCTCGTGCCAAGATGGGCCAGCAGGGGAGGGATGCCGTTCTCGCGGGCCCATGCGTCCTGCTTGCGATAGACCGCGAGCCACCAGGTAAAGAGTGACTCGGCCTCGACCTCACGCCCGAAGGTGACGGCTTGCTCGATAACCCGCAGCATTTCCGGAAGATCCTGCTCGAAGGTCGTTTCCGGATTCTTGGTGAACCATTTCGGGGGCAAACCCTCGGAGGCCAAGCCCACCACTTCACGGCCATCGATCACGGCGTTGGCCGAGAGAAAAAGGTGCGGGAGTTTCGTCATCGCGGCGATTCCGTAGCGAAAGGGAAAGCGAGTTTCCATCCATCGGGTGCGATAGGTGACATCTGTTAAGAGTATCGGCATGTCTCTTCCTAGCGAATTGAACACCTCGGGGAAACCCGGAAAATTTGTTTTCTTTCCTGCCTTGGCCAATTCGTTACCGTCCTTGAAATGTCCAAGCCTGCCCTCCTGCTCGCCGCAATCTTTGTCCTCGCCCTGCTCATGGGTCCCGGACCCGGGGCGATGCTCATCGACGGATCCGCCGATGAACCCGCGTTCTGGTTCGGTATCCCTGCCCTCTATCTTTGGACTCTTCTCTGGTTTGCGGTGATGTCGGGTTGTGTGGTCACTGCCGCTCTTACTGTGTGGAAAAAGCCATGAGCATGCTTGCTGCCAGCGTCGACCTGGGAGCCCTCCCTTACTATGTCCTCGGGGCCTATCTCCTCCTGCTCCTCGGCCTGGGTGTGGCCAGCCTTCTGAAAAGCCGCGGGGCTGAGAACGTGGAGGCCGACTATTACCTCGCTGGGCGCGGACAGGGACTGCTCGTCACCTCGCTCACCGTCATGGCGACCTACTTCTCCGGCTTTGCCATCCTCACCTTTCCCGGATGGGTCTACTCCGATGGCATCGCTCCCATGCTCTTCGCGCTCAACCTGCCCGTGGCCGCGGCCGGCATCTACGTGATCGGAAACCGCATCCGCAAGCTCGGGCAAACCCACGGGCACATCACCCCAGCAGATCTCATCAGCCACCACTATGGCGACTCCGCCCTGCTGCGTTTCCTCGTCGCTCTCGTCGGCGCGCTCTATGTTATTCCCTACGTCATGATCCAGATCAAGGCGGGCGGTATTCTCGCCCAAGGGCTGTTTCAGAATGTCGAACATCTCACCATCCTTGGACAGCAGTTCAGCATCGAGGACACCGGCATTGCCATCCTGTCTCTGGTCACCATGCTCTATGTCCTGCTTGGCGGGATGCGTTCGGTGGCGTGGACCGATGTGGTGCAGGGGCTTCTGCTCCTGAGCGCCATGCTGCTTTCCGGGGTGGCCATTGTCTATGCTCTCGGCGGGGTGGGCGGTTACTTTGAGGAGGTTTCCAAACTCGATGGGAAACTCCTCACCATGCCTGCTGTGGGAGAACGTTTCAACGCCTGGTCTGCGGTGACTTTCTGCGCCTTCGCCTCCCTCGCCAGTATCGTGCAGCCCGCCCAGTGGATGCGCTTCTACTCCGCCCGCAGCAGCGACACCCTGCGTAAGACCGCCATCGTGTTCTCCACCGTGCTGCCGGTGTGCTTTCTTCTCGGCGTCTTCCTCGTCGGCCTCGGTGGGCGGGCGCTCTACCCCATGATCGACGGCGCCCTGCCCGAGGGCATGAGTAAACCCGACGACATCGTCATCCACGTCATCAGCCAGCAGTTTCCGGAGATTTTCGGCAGCCTTGGTCCCTTTCTCATCGCTCTCATCCTCGTGGCCGTGATGGCAGCCTCCATGTCCACGGCGGACTCGAATCTGCACGCGCTCTCCGCAGTGGTGACCCGCGACCTCTACCATCCCCTGCGCCCGGGTTCGTCTGAGAAGGAACGCGCCTGGGTCGGTCGCGCCGTCATCGTGCTCGCCACCGTCGTCGCCGCCGGTCTCACCTACTGGGGCGCGCAGGGAACGCTACTCAAGACCATCACGACCTTCTTCTTCATGGCGATGGCCTTCTCTGCCCAGCTTCTACCGCTCACCATCGACATCCTGTTTTTGAAAAAAGGAACCCGCCAAGGAGCCATCGCCGGCCTCGCCGCGGGCACTCTGACCGTCTTCCTCTTTCCGCCCCTCGGGTCTCTCATTCTCGGGGACGACCACCTCGTCACCCTCCTCACCGCGGACCTCAAAACCCTGTTCGACGTCGGCTTCTGCGGGATTTTGGTCAATACGATCGTTTTCGTCAGCGTGAGTCGTTTCACCAGAAAGCGGATCAACAATCTCCCAAAACCTACGCCGCGGAGTTGAAAAACCAAGCGCCCCAAAACACCATCACCTCGATTCCCAAAAAACAATGAATACGCCATCGATTCCCACCACCCCTCGCATCCTCACCACTACCGTGGGCTCCTACCCGGTTCCCGACTGGCTGAGCGCATTGCCCTCTGAGCAGGCCGTGATCGACGCCACCCGCGTCATCTTCGATACCCAACGCCAGTCCGGCATTGATCTCCCCACCGATGGAGAGCTCTACCGCTTTGACGTCAATCACCCCGACACCAACGGAATGATCGAATACTTCGTTGGGCCGATGGGGGGCTGTGACTCCAGCATCGGGCGCACCGACACCGAAGCCTTTCGCGCCAAGCAGGAAATGGGATTCCGCTCCAAGCCCGCCGCAGTCGTCCGCGAAGCCCTGCATGGTGGAGGTCTCAACCTCATCGAGGACTGCCGCCGCGCCGGAAGTGTGGCCGGGGGTGCTTTCAAGTTCACCGTGACGAGCCCTTACATGCTCGCCCGGACTCTCCTAGACAACCACTACGGGGACTTCGAATCGCTGACCCTCGCCATCGCCGACATCCTCGCCGCGCAGGTGAAAGACCTTCCCTGCTCCTGCCTGCAGGTCGATGAAGCCAACATTCCCGGAAATCCGGAACACGGCCCGCTCGCGGCGGAGGCCATGAATCGCGTTCTCGATGCTTTCGACGGCCCGACTGCGGTGCACTTCTGTTTTGGAAACTACGGAGGCCAGACCATCCAGGCCGGGAAATGGAAGCCGCTGCTCGAGTTCCTCAACTCCCTCCACGCCGACCACCTCGTGCTCGAACTCGCGCACCGGCCCAAGGACGACCTCGAAGCCCTCAAGGAAATCCGCCCTGAGATCGGAATCGGTCTGGGCGTGGTCGATATCAAGGTCAACCACGTCGAGACACCGGAACAGATCGCCAAGTCAATCGAGCAAGCCGAAGCCGCCCTCGGGGAGGGACGCGTCAAATTCATCCACCCCGACTGCGGCTTCTGGATGCTCAAACGCTCCATCGCCGACCGCAAGATCGCCAACCTCGCCAAGGGACGTGATCTCTATTTGGGCTAGAGAGAATGGCGGCTGCTCACTAGTGCCCTGAAATACCTTAATCTGACGGATGGGGGTTTTTAAGGTCTTGAGAAAAAGTCTTCCGATGGTCGCGAGGGTCAGAAAGCTCGACGCTTTTTCCCAATAGCTGCGTTGCGCGTCGAGTCGTGAATCTAGGCCTACTCCAATGGTTTCTTTCCGGTTCCTGCGGTGTCGAAGCAGAGTTGGATCGTATGCGAGATGCCGGGTGTTCCGGCGATCCAGCCCAGTGCCGCCCATCCGAGGTGGAGGTGCTGGAAGGCCATGGAGACTCCTGCGATTCCCGATTCCGTTCTGCCCGAGGGTGGGTGATGCCAGGTCATCCGCTGTAGCGGGGTTTCTAAACTTTCAGAATATAATGAAAACTGCAAGGCGAATCTTTTCAAAATGGGTTGGGGGATTTCTCGGGTGACAGGAAGCGTCGGCTGTGTGAAGAATCCGCTGCACTATGTTCACAGGTCTTGTCGAATCATTGGGAAAGTTCGCTTCGCTGGAAAATTTCGGCGAGCAGGCACGGTTGGAGATCTCTATTCCGTTTGGCGGTGAGTTGGCGCTGGGTGATTCCGTAGCGGTGAACGGCTGCTGCTTGACGGTGGCGGCGCTAACGGGGGATACAGTCCGCTTCGATGTTCTGGCGCAGACGCTGCGGGTTACCTCACTGGGAAAATTTTGCGTAGGGTCAGTAGTGAACCTTGAGCGTGCGTTGCGTGTCGGCGACAGGCTCGGCGGGCATTTCGTGCAGGGGCACGTGGATGCGGTGGGAGAGATCGTTGCCCTTGAGGAAAACGGACAGGATCACGTGGTGGAGGTTTCACTGCCGGAAGAAATCAATCGCCTCTGCGTGGCGAAGGGCTCGATTGCGATTGATGGAATCTCACTGACCATTGCCGACCTCAAGGATGCTTCGGCAGTGTTTTGGATCACGCCACATACGTTTTCCAATACGAATCTCCGGGATGCGAAGGTGGGGGATGCGGTGAACCTAGAGGGCGACATGCTGGCGAAGCATGTCGCGGCTTTGCTGGGCAAGTAGGTAGTAAGGACAGAAATGTCCTTACTCCAAGTCTTTCACGCAGCGGAAGCCGGTGTGGCAGGTGGGGGAGTCGCTCTCGATGGAGTGGCGTGCGCCGGGGCGGTAACGCATGCAGTAGGATACATGGCAGAGGAATGAGCCGCCCTTGGTGACGTGGTTGGCAGCGCCGCCGCTTTTCTGTCCGGTGTTCATGTTGATCCAGGTCTCGGGTCCCTTGGGATCGCATTTTTCGCAATTGCTACGGTATTCGGGATCATAGAAATCGGAGCAGATTTCCCAGACGTTGCCGGCCATATCGTAGAGAGCGTAGTCGTTGGGAGGGTAGGATTTCACGGGTGAAGGGCCGGCGAATCCGTCTTCAGTGGTGTCGTCGGTGGGGAAGGTACCCTGGAAGGTGTTGGCCATCCATTTGTCGCCGGGTTTGAGTTCGTCGCCCCAGGTATATAACTTGCCTTCAAGTCCGCCGCGGGCGGCGAATTCCCACTCGGCCTCGGTGGGGAGGCGTTTGCCTGCCCATTTCGCGTAAGCGGCGGCGTCTTCGTAAGTGACGCAGCTGACTGGGTATTCGTCCCTGCCTTCAAGGTTGGAGCCTTTGCCCTCCGGTTGCTTCCAGCTGGCTTCGGGGTCCCATTTCCACCATTGCAGGTAGGCACCCGGCGCCATGATGGCTCCCTCGAATTTCTCGGGAGAGTTAAAAATGATGGCACCGTTGTTGATCGGCGGCTTGGGAAGTTGGGATAGCGCCTCCGGAGGGAGCGTGGAGATATCCAACTCCTGCTCGGAGAAGGTGACGTAGTCAGTGGCTTCCACGAACTTGCGGAACTGGGCGTTGGTTACTTCGGTCTCATCGATCCAGAAACCGGTGACTTCGATTTTCATCTGGGGGTTTTCCTCAGGGAATTCCTTTCTTCCGTAGGGGGTTTCGAATGTACCCTCGGATCCCATGAGTGTGGTTCCACCCACAATTTTCACCATCCCGTCTTTCCTCTCCATTGTGTCAGCGACCGACTCTGCTGATTTGTTGCAGGAGGCGAGGGCTCCGGCGAGTGCGGCAAGGCAGAGGAGGTTTTTCGAGTGAATCACGGGGTGAATTTACGTCCGGAGCAGATCCATTCCATCAAAAAATCCCGGTTGAGGTTCGGGATTCCATAAGGGGGGAAAGGTGTCTAGACTTGGCGCAAGCACATGAAAGCCAGACTTACGAAAGACTTCCGCTTTGAGGCGGCGCACACGCTGCCGACCTTGCCGGCGGATCACAAATGCCGGCAGATGCACGGCCACAGCTTCAAGGTGGAGATTTCCATCGAGGGCACGGTGGACGAGAGAATCGGCTGGGTCTACGACCACAAGCTCATCTCGAACGCGATGAATCCACTGCTCGAACAGCTCGATCACGGATACCTCAATGACATCGAGGGGCTGGAAAGCCCCACCATTGAACGGCTCGCGGGCTGGTTCTGGAAAAAACTATCCCCCCAGCTCCCTGGTTTGGCTGAGATCGTGATCTTCGAGACACCCACCGCCAGGTGCTCTTTCAAGGGCGAATTCTGAGCGGAAAACGATTTCCTCGGGATCGTGGTGAAATATCCTTGCGTCCGGGAGCGGGTTGTATCACTTTCCCGCCCCCAACCCTTCGGGACGTAGCTCAGCCTGGTAGAGCGCCTGCTTTGGGAGCAGGATGTCGTCAGTTCGAATCTGGCCGTCCCGACCATTTTTAAGAAGCACCCCCCAAGTGCTTCACCACCAAGCCCGACCGAGTCGGGACTACCGGATCCACTGGCCATCGAATGGCGCGAATCCTGTCTGATACTCCTGACCCCATTTAGGAATTTGCTTTTGAGGTGAGGAGCTTGAGGGGAGCGGAGAGGGGAAGAACGGGGCTTGGGGACGCACCGGGAGTGGTCGGCCAAGGGCTGAAAGGGATCTGAATTCAAAGAGTCCCTTCGTTTACGCCTTCGCCTGGATCCAGTCCAGTGGGCGTGGTGCTGGGAATTCTTCTATGCCTCGATCGACTCCTCTTGGTTCTCTAATCCTCAGCGAAATAATTCGGAGCTACGTGAACGACCGTGCTACCGGCGATGTCATGTCCGTCTCCACTGAAGTAGGAACCGATCAAATAGCAGGTGTTCGATCCGCTCCCTACGCTAAGGCTTCCGTTGGGCGCGTAAACCGTTCCGAACCAATTGCTGTTTCTGTCTAGTGAAAAATCGTCGTGAGATTCCCAATACACCCTGGCGGCAATCAGCGGATCGACTGCGGCGTCCCTCATTGAGGAATAGCTCGATCCATCCGTCGAAACGAAAACATTCAGGCCACTTCTTATATCGATGTCTCCCACGACAAAGATTCGGATGTCGTAGGTCCCCGAAAGATCAAGGTAGAGCGTCATATTACTTCCAAATGAAAGGCTATCGAAGTAGTAATTTCCGTGGCTCGTCGATCCGGCATTGAGAGTTAACTGAGTATCTGATGCGTTGTTCGACGTTGAAAGGTCACCGTAGATACCTGGCGCGAGATAGTGGATCGGCGCCGCTTCGGTGCCCGCCGGCACGCTGACGTCATCGCCTCCGGCCGTAAACACGGTCGCATCCGGAAGCACGAGATCATCCAGCTTCGAGAGGTCGGGGCAAATGGCCGCTTCCACATAGCCGGGGGAGTTCTCCAATGCCTCCCCGGTGACCGAACCGGGATTTGTTATGGTGCCGCCGGCATAGGCGTCACCATTGATTGTCCCGCCCACCACAATGGATCCTCCCGCATAAACGACTCCGTAGACGACGGCGGAACCGCTGATGGTGATATCACCGGTGGCACGGATCTCGATGGGGTTGGCGGCGGTGCCGACGACCGCACTGCCGCTTAGAGATACATCTCCACCGCATGAATGGATATGGCCACCCACTTGGCCTCCGCCCCCTACTTCGATCGAGCCGTTCGAAAAAAGCCAGCCTTCGACCACCGTGCTTCGCGCGCTCCCAATAATGATGCCGTTTGCCGAATGAATGTCGCCGGTGACGGACCCGGTCTTGACGTTCACCAATCCCGAGGAATAGATGTCTCCCGTCACTGTTGAGTCGGATGAAGTCATTTCGATATCATTAGCCAGGACGTCTCCATCGACATCTCCTTTGATTTCGACATCGTCGTCAGTGATGGCGACGTCGCCCTGGATGATCGTATTGTTCCCGAGGGCGATTCCAACGTCTCCGAATATCGCGAATTCGTCAGAGGGGGGCGCATTGGGATCGACTCCGCACAGGCTCAATGGCATCGGGACGCGAGCCCGCGCCCTCTGCGCTGTGCTGGCATCGACGATGGCGGTGGCCCAGAAGTTGTCGACGATCCGAACGACTTCAACCTGTTCTCCTCCTAGAAGGCTTAAAGTGCGTTGCCGTCCGTGGAGCCAACCTTTTTCGTCGATGGCAAATTCCTCACAGTGGATTTGTTGGGCATAGCGCAATCCTGATTCGGCCAGATAGTAGGCGCGGGATCTGGCGTTGGCGCTGAGGTGGCTGTGTTCCGAGGTGTGGGTAAAGGAGATCACGGACACCCCCATAACGCCTACTATCAGCATTACTGCGATCACGCCGATCAATACCCCGCCCTTCCGATTGCGATCGACGGCGCTGATTGGAGTAGAATTATTCGTAGTCATCATTTTGTTTTTCGGTTGGGGCTCATGGCTAGGTCAGCCACTTCCCGTTGCAAAACGGCTGACGTCGATTCGCGTTTCGGATTTGGCTGAGCCGGGTTTCGATTACTATTCCTTACAAATCATAGCGGGGATGGACGATCGTGGTGTGTGCGACGCCATCACTTCTCGTGGATCGTAATGTGATGGTGATGGTGCCTGCGGTGGAGGAGACGGTGAAGATGCTGACGTTGTCCAAGAGAGCGGTGCCCTGTAGAGTGAGGTTGGAGCCGGAGGTGCCGTCCCAGGTAGCGGTCTCCGCTTCGCCAAACCGATCGGGATGGCGAGAGGTCCACTGAACAGTCCGAGCGTTGGTGACCACCACGGTGCCAGCGCCCACATAGGTCAGCT
>CAJQKQ010000088.1 GCA_905478925.1 uncultured Verrucomicrobiales bacterium | reverse complement strand
GGCTACCCGCCCCAAACCCCGGCAAGCTGAGCCAGCTTGACCGCCCCGCCCACCTCACAGACCAGATCACGACATCAATAAAACTCAAAATTTACTGGCAACGGTAAGGGAACCACTTCAGAGTGCTGGAGCCTCCGAGTGGTTTCAGCCCAATGGGCGTCGTAGTTGTCGCCTTTTTGCGTGCGTGCGGTGGACTGTCCATATTGGATGGAAAACCGCGTGGGAGAACACATCGCAGCCGGCGCGTAGGCGTTGGAGAACCGCATTCCGCGGACGGCCAGCCGCTCCAGGTTCGGCGTCTCGAAATAGTCGCTCTTGGATTTCGGATTGTTGGGGTCCATCGCCACCGACGTGGTCGACCAGCCCTGATCGTCGCTCAGGACGAGGATCATGTTGGGCGCCGCTTTCGGCACAGGAGGCTCGGCTTCTGCCAGGGCCGACACCGTGCCCAGTGGAATCACCATCGCCGCTGCTCCCAGCCCAAATGTTTTGAATATACGTCGCGATATCTTCATGACTGCTAGGAAATTGCTTTTGGCGGGAGGCTCCTGAAACAGCCCTTGGGCTGGACTGGAGGGCGGGGAAGAAGTGAAAAGTGCCGAGTGCCGAGTGATCAGTGAAGAAAAATAGCAGCAAGCTGCCGTGTGGTCGGTGGTGGTTTTGGCGGTCAGTTCCACTGGCGGTGAGCGTAGCTTTCCAGACCGCTTTACCAAGAAGGTTTTTGGCAGCGGTTGGAATTGGAATTGGCCGGGCGGCGTCAGGAATTTTCGAGGACCAAGCTGCGGCCATCATCGGGGGGGATTTCCTCGGGACGACCTGCCGAGGCGGGCCGACTCCTAGCAGCCAGCAATTAACTAATGCCCAAAAATATTCAGGAATATTTTTCGCGAGACGAAACGGTGCTTTTGTTGGATAGGGAACATTTATTCAATATCCAATTCTTTCTGTATTTGTTCCAAAGACACACCTTTGGTTTCGGGCATGATTTTCAATACCCAAATCAGCTGCGCGACCATGCAGCAAAAATAGAAGGCAAATGCTTTCCATCCAGCCGATGCAGCGATCATGGGAAAGGTCCAGGAAATGACAGCATTGGTGGTCCAGAGAACAAAACTACCCAGGGCTTGTCCCCGGGCGCGAATGCGGTTGGGGAAAATTTCACTCAAAAATACCCAGATAACCGCTCCTTGGCCAAATCCGTGAGCAGCGACGAAGATCAGCAAACTGATTAAGAGTAATTGCCCATTTCCGCCGGTATAGAAGGCCCAGGCTGTGCCGCCTAAGCCAACGAGATAACCCAGTGAACCGATCAGCATGAGCATGCGCCTTCCCATTTTGTCAATGACCGCCATTGCGAGCATGGTGGTGATGAGCATGACAACGCCGACGATGACAGATTGCATGAGAGCTGATTCGACACCGGCTCCGGCCATTTTAAAAATGTCAGGTGTATAATAGAGAACTGCGTTAATACCAGACAGCTGATTGAAAGCGCCGATAACAATGGCGAGTAGAATGGGGCGGAGATATTTTCTTCGTAAAAACGGTTCCCGCAAATTATGATGCTCGAGGTCGAGTGATTTTTGGATCTCACGAATTTCGTGGTCGATCCCGTGACCATCGGTTCCGCATCGCTCGAGGACTGAGCGTGCTTCGTTTTCTCGTCTTTTGGCGACTAGCCAGCGTGGGCTTTGTACCGTGAAGAAGAGTAAACCAAAGAATGCTGCGGCGGGAATGGCTTCGACACCAAACATCCAACGATACTGAGCATCACCGAGGATGTCTCCAAAAAAGGAGCTGATGCACAGGTTTGATAAATAGGCCAACAAGATACCAAAGACGACATTGAATTGAGTGACGGCAACGAGTCGCCCACGCATTTTAGCTGGAGCTATTTCTGCGATGTACATTGGAGCCATCACTGAAGCACCGCCCACTGCCAATCCCCCGATAAATCGGAAAAACAGGAAAGCCCACCAACCTCCGGCAAAGGCACATCCAATCGCAGAGATAAAATAAAACGCTGCCAAGATCTTTAATATAATCTGCCTGCCATATTGGTCAGCAGGCTTTCCAACGACGATTGCACCGAGCATGGTGCCAATCAGTGCGCTGGCCACAGTGAACCCTAATTGACTATTGCTGAGATCGAAATTTGATCTTAACCATCCGGTTGTTCCCGCGATCACGGCGGTATCAAATCCAAAGAGAAGTCCGCCCAGTGCGGCCACAATCGTGCAACCGAAAAGGTAGAGGTTGGAGGATGTATTGTTTGAGTTGGTTGTTTGAGTTGGTTTCATTGTCTTACTGGTTTTGCTTCCTGCGATTTGCACCGGCTCTAAAACTCGTCATATGCTATTTGATCTAAATCGACTTCAAACTCTTTGAGCATGGTGGTTGCTGCTTGCATCATGGCTGGAGGGCCGCAGAGGTAGTATTCGATTGCTTTGGGGTCTGGATGATGGTGCAGATATTCCTTTTTTAGAACATCGTGAATAAAGCCAGTGTGTGAAAATCCATCTTCTCCAGGTAAGGGTTCTGACAGCGCAAAATGGAAACTGAAATTTTCAAATGCTTGCTCGAGTTTCTCAAAATATTCCCGATAATACAATTCTTGAAGAGAGCGTGCTCCGTACCAGAAAGTGATGCGGCGCTTGGTTTTTAAGGTTTCCAGCAGATACGACAGGTGAGAGCGAAGCGGCGCCATGCCAGCGCCTCCGCCGAGGTATACCATTTCTTTGTTCGAATCTTTGATGTGAAAATCACCAAACGGGCCGACTGCTGTGACGGTGTCTCCGGCTTTTAAAGAATGAACATACGTGGATCCGCTGCCGGCAGGGCAATCTTGACCTCGAGGTGGAGTTGCTATGCGGACATTGAAAAATAAGTTTTTGTCTTTGTCGGGATTGCCGGCCAAGGAATAGTTGCGACGAGCGGCAACTTCATTGCGGGCTTTGTTGTCGAAAACATGTTGTTGGCGCCAAACGGTTGCATAAGGTTCGCTCACCTCTATATCAGAAAAGCTTTTTTCTTGGTACGGCGGAATGTCGAGCTGAAGGTAATCTCCGGGCTTATATGAAAACGAGCTGTTCCCAACCGGTTCTAAAATCAGTTCTTTGATAAAGGTGGCTACATTTTCATTGCTGATGACTCGAAATTCATGGGTCTTTTCAGTTTGTTTTGTGATATTTTCGAGTGAGAACCAAATATTCCCACTTTCTTCTTTGACTGCATAGGTTTTGAGGTGAACACAAACTGGTTTGCGTTGGGGGGAGCCATCCCTGATATCAAAACGACCATTGTGTTTGGCGCACTCGATAATATTTCCTTTGACTAGTCCATCAGCAAGGTGGGCATTGCCATGCGTGCATATCCCGTCGGTTGCGTAATAGTGGTCGTCGGCAGTCCGGTAGATTGCGTAGGTGCGTTGGTTGTGGTCAAAACGAAGGACATCTTCTTTTGCCAGCATACTTTTTTCGCAGACATCGATCCAGCCATCGTTGACGGGCCGATCTTTGGAGGTGTATGCCGAGGCCATGGGCACGTTTTGGGCATTCGGTTGCGGATCTGGAATTTTGCGCTTAATGCAATAGGCGGGATCTTTTACCTGGCGAAAGAGGGTAGGGATGATTTCCTGATAAGCTTCGAGTGTGCTTTTGTAGGGAGTGGGACAATCGTCTTTGATCAGTTGGTGCAGTTTGGGCAACGCAAAAAAAGGCACCAAGGGAAACATGTGATGCTCAACATGGTAGTTCATGTTCATACAGAGAAAGCGAGAAATCGGATTCATATAAACGGTGCGACAGTTCAGGCGATGATCCAATACGTTTTCCGCTAAACCAACGTGCTGGGTATAACCATAAAGGTGCACGAACCAAACGCCGTAAAAGGTCGGCAATCCAATATAGAGGATCGGTAAGATGCTTTTTGATGAGGCTACAATTAAGATGACCACCAGGTAGATGGCGGCATGCACTCGCGCATCGATGGCAACGCGACGTTGTTCGGCTTCTGGAATGAAGTTCTTTTCATTCTCAGTCAATTTGCCCATGGCATGAAATGCGATTGATTTAAAGTAACCAATAAAGAGAGGAATGCCGAAGTAGCTTATAAAAAAGGTTTTAAGCTTGGGTGGATTCGGCACAACGATTTCGGGATCACGTCCGACGATAATGGTATCGCTGTGATGCCGGCTGTGGCTCCAGCGCCAGAGGGTGGGTTCGCGCATTTCCATAAAAGAGGCGATTTGATACACAAAATTATTCATCCAATCCGTTTTGAAAGCTGTTCCATGCCCACATTCGTGCCACCGGGAATCACATGCACTGGCGTAAAGCACTCCATAGACGGCAAAGGGGATGATACACCATAGACTGGGAAACCAGAGGTAGCCCCAGTATCCAAAGCCAAAGAGTGATCCAAACCACAGAAGGGTGTTGGCAATGGCCGGGCCGTCTTTGCGCTTGAGCAGTTTTCGCATTTCTTCTTTCGGCACCGGCGATGTATACCAGGCTGCGTCGACCAAGCCCTTTTCCAGAGCAGTTCGAGAATTCTCTCCGACTAAACTGTAATCTTTTGTGGCTGTTTTACTCATGGTTGCTGCTAGAAATTTGCTTTTGGGGTAGGCCCCTGAGCCAGCCCTTGGGCCGTCCCGGCCTGCCGGTCGAAGCCTCTCGACCGCCAAAGCTCTCCGAGCGACGGCGGTTGGCGAAGACTGGAGGGCGAGGAAATAGTGAAAAGTGCCGAGTGATCAGTGAAGAAAAATAGCAGCAAGCTGCCGTGTGGCCGGGGCCGGTGGTGGTTTTGGCGGTCAGTTTCACTGGCGGTGAGCGTAGCTTTCCAGAGCGCTTTACCAAGAAGGTTTTTGGCAGCGGTTGGAATTGGAGTTGGCCGGGCGGCGTCATGAATTTTCGAGGACCAAGCTGCGGCCATCATCGAGGGGGATTTCCTCGGGACGCCATGGCGGGCGCTGGTCGAAACCGTCTGGGTCGGGATTGGAGAGGTTCCGGGGACGGTTAAATCAATCGAGATCCGGTCCGTAGTCAGGAACGCTCCCCCTGCATTTATGTCTGGGGTCAGGAGTATCTCATCGTAACATTTTTCGTCATTCGTCATTCGTCATTCGTCCTATCGGTAATCGGGCAAAAAAAAACCTGCAGAGCAAACCCCGATCGCGTCACGCCATCTGCTTTTCGCTGCGCTCAATCACACGTTCCCCATCGCGGAATACGCTGACACGACTCTTGAAAAGAGCTACCATTGGGGAATGGATTTAT
>CAJQKQ010000087.1 GCA_905478925.1 uncultured Verrucomicrobiales bacterium | reverse complement strand
TCGCGGCGAACACCTCCGAGCGCAACGCAGACCCGAGGCCAGTGAAGTGGCAGTTTACAACTGCCGACGCACGCATCAAACTACACAAGCTTTACCCGACTATTTAGATCTGTTCGACCACTAGTGCAGCTTTATTGGCATCGGTGAGGGAAGGGGACGCCGATATCTACAACGGCCAAGTCCAATATTCCCTCCCTCTCGCAAGAGCTGAAGAGCAAGCCTGCCAAGGACATCAGGTAAATTGTAAGTTTTTTATTCTCATCTTTTCCACCGTCTAACAACGCATTGATCCGACTCTGTTGGTATCGGTTTTGGAGCAGACCGTCCATGTGACGGCAGCGCTTGGTTCATTTCGACATCTTCGTTTCGACTCCACTGATAAACCTTCAAAGTATGATGACTCATTTCCACCCTACGAAAGTGGTTTGCTATTTTCGGCTTTGCCGATAGTATCCGCCCCTTTCCGGTGAAACTCCGAGACAGATCAATGAACACGACCGAGATATTCAATGAACATGTCATGGCCACCTATGGCCGCTTTCCGCTCACGCTTGCCGAGGGCCGGGGAGCACGCGTGCGCGATGACCAGGGGCGCGAGTATCTCGATTTCTGCATGGGCATCGCGGTCTGTTCGCTCGGGCATTGCCATCCACGGATTGTGGATGCGATCCGCGATCAGGCGGGCAGGTTGATGCATGTCTCAAACCTGTATTACACTGAAAGTCAAGGACTTCTGGCGAAAGAGATGAACCTGGAGCATATCAAGCTCCCCGGAAAAATCTTCTTCTCGAACTCCGGCGCGGAGGCCAACGACGGCCTGATCAAATCCGCCCGCCGCTACGGCCATCTGAAGCCGCAGGCAGATGGCAAACCGCGTTTCGAGGTAATCACTTTCCAACAATCCTTCCACGGCAGGACACTCGGAAGCATGGCCGCAACCGGCCAGGCGAAGGTGCAGCAGGGATTTGATCCCATGCTGCCGGGCTTCCGCTATCTGCCTTATAACGACATCGCTGCACTCGAAAACGCGGTGCGTGACGATACCATCGGGTTTCTCCTTGAGCCGGTGCAGGGCGAGGGCGGGGTGCATGTCGCAACCGGGGAGTTCCTCGAAGCTCTCGATGCCCTGAGAAAAAAGCACGACCTGCTGCTGATGTTCGATGAGGTTCAGGCCGGATTCGGACGCTGCGGCGAGGCGATGGCATGGCGGGTCAACGCGCCCAACATCGAGCCGGACGGCATTTCCTGGGCGAAAGGGATGGGCGGAGGGATTCCGATCGGCGCTTTCTGGCTCAGCGACAGGGTCGTCGATGAAAAAGGCACCAAGCTTTCCTCGCTCATGGGAGCTGGCTCTCATGGCTCGACCTATGGCGGGAACCCGCTCGTCTGCGCGGCGGCAATCGAGACACTCAAAGAAATCCGCGAAAAAGACTTGGCCGGAAATGCGATCCGCCAGAGTCAGCGGATCCGCACCGCCGTCGCATCGTGGGAATTGCCCGTCGTCACCGAAGTCCGGGGACTCGGGCTGCTGATCGGGATCGCCCTGGATGCAAAACTCATCCCCACAGGGGAGCGGGAGACCTGCGCCTTGAAAGTCGTTAAGTCATTGATTTCCAAAGGCTTGATAACAGTTCCTGCCGGACCGGAAACCTTCAGATTGCTGCCTCCACTCAACGTCACCGATGAAGAGGTCGATGAGGCCTTGGCCATCGTCAAAGACGTGCTTTCCCAATTTTGAACGAAACGAAACGATGAAGAATTTACTATCCATAGAGGAGCTAAGTGCGGCCGAGATCGCCACACTGGTGAACGAAGCGACGAAACTCAAAAGCGAGCGCGGAAACCATTCCTCGCAGCCCCTGTCCGGCCAAACCTGGGCGATGATTTTCACCAAATCCTCCACCCGTACACGGGTCTCGTTCGAGGTCGGCGTCCGGGAACTCGGGGGCTTCCCGATGTTCCTTTCCAGCAATGATATCCAGCTCGGCCGGGGCGAACCGATCAAGGACACCGCCCGTGTGCTCGGCCGTATGGTACACGGCGCGATCATCCGCACCTTCGCCCAACAGGATATCATCGATTTCTCGGAATTTTCCAAACTCCCTACGATCAACGCCCTCACCGACGATGAGCATCCCTGCCAGATCCTTGCGGATCTACTCACCGTGCAGGAAAAATTGGGCGGCTGGGAGGGCAAGACCTTTGCCTTCATCGGCGACGGTTTCTCGAATATGACCCGCTCGTGGATGTGGGCGGCGAAAAAGCTCAATTTCCGGCTCAATGTTGCCTCCCCGAAATCCTGCCAGCCCCCGGCGGATTTCCTCAAGCTGCTGGACACCGACCAAGTGACGGTAATGGAGAATCCCGCCGAGGCGATCAAAGGAGCGGACGTGATCAACACCGATGTCTGGCTCTCCATGGGCCAGGAAGACCAGAAGGAGAAGGAGGCGGAATTTGCCGGGTTCCAGCTGAATGCAGAGCTTCTTGCCGGAGCTGCGGACGGACACATCGTGCTCCACTGCCTGCCCGCCTACCGGGGCAAGGAGATCAGTGAAGAAGTGCTTGAGAAGCATGCAGATGTGATCTTCCAACAGGCCGAGAACAGGCTCCATGCCCAGAAAGCGGTGCTGGTCGAACTAGCCCGTGCCTGATACGAAAAGGTCATGGCAACGACCGAAGAACTCATCGCGGCGGCATGGCAAGCGCGAGATAAGGCCTACGCACCCTACTCAAGCTTCCAGGTCGGAGCAGCTCTGCTCGCCAGCAACGGACAGGTGTTTCCCGGCTGCAACGTCGAAAACATCTCCTACGGGCTGACGAACTGCGCCGAGCGGGTGGCCATCGGGACGGCGGTTGCCGCCGGGGTGCAGAACTTCGATAAGCTGGTGGTGGTTGCGGATACGGCGGAGCCGATCTCGCCCTGCGGGGCTTGTCGCCAGGTTTTGGCGGAGTTCGGAGTAAAAACCGTGGTTCTTGCAAACAGGGCGGGAAGCATTGAATTCTCGCTGGAAGAGCTGCTCCCCAGAGCCAGCACCGGCATTTTGGATGGGCCTTGAAAGTTCCACGTGGAACTTTCCGGGAAGATTGAGTCGGCGATTGCACCCATCCAAAGCCGTGATAGGGTCGCGCCCCACAGATGTTCAGATATCCGAAAAAATATGATGTGCTGGTGATTGGCGCCGGCCATGCCGGTGTCGAGGCGGCTTTGGCGGCTGCCCGGCTCGGGGCACAGGTTGCCGTCCTCACCCAAAATTTGGACACGATTGGCCAGATGTCCTGCAACCCCGCCATCGGCGGACTCGCCAAGGGTCACATGGTTCGGGAAATCGATGCCCTAGGTGGGGCGATGGGCATCAACACCGACGCCACCGGCATCCAATGGCGCATGCTCAACGCCTCGAAAGGCCCGTCCGTCAGGGCGCCTCGCACCCAGTGCGACAAGAAGGCCTATCAGTTCCGGATGAAGATGGAAATGGAGCAGGCGGAGGGAGTGGATCTTCACCAAGGCAATGTAGCCGAGCTGCTCGTAAACAGCGAAGACCACATCACCGGCATCCGCACCTCTCTCGGGATGGAGATTTCCTCAAAATCCGTAATCCTCAGCGCCGGTACGTTTATGCGAGGCCTCATGCACGTCGGCCTCAAGAATGAGAAAGGCGGCAGGATGGGGGACACGATCTCAACCGTTTCCGACTCACTCAAGCAGCTCGGCTTCGAGGTAGAGCGCTTCAAGACCGGAACCCCGTGCCGCCTGAACGGGCGATCGTTGGACTTTTCCAAGTGCGAACGGCAGGATGGAGACACGCCCGTTCCCAAGTTCAGCTTCATGGCGGATCGGATATACAAGGGGAGAGATGACATCTTTACCCTCAACCCATGGGGCGATCCGGCGTTCCACGTGGAACAAATTCCGTGCTGGATCACCTACACAAACCCGCAAACCCACGAGATCATCGCCAACAACCTCGACCAATCCCCAATGCATTGCGGAGTGATCGAGGGCGTCGGCCCGCGCTATTGCCCGTCCATCGAGGACAAGGTCGTCCGTTTCGCAGAGAAGGAGCGGCATCAGGTATTCCTGGAACCCGAAGGCAGGCACACCCTCGAATACTACGTGAACGGCGTCTCAACCTCACTTCCGTATGAGGTTCAGCAAAATTTCCTCCGCACCATACCCGGCCTTGAAAATTGCGAGATCCTACGCCCCGGATACGCGGTGGAGTATGATTATTGCCCGCCGACTCAGCTCAAATCGTCCCTGGAGACCAAGCGCGTGGAAGGCCTGTATTTTGCAGGCCAGATCAACGGAACCTCCGGATATGAAGAGGCGGCAGGGCAGGGGCTTATCGCCGGAACCAACGCTGCTCTGAAAGCGCAGGGCAAGCCCGCCTTCATACTCGGCCGCGATGAGGCCTACTTGGGCGTGATGGTCGATGATCTCGTGACCCGCGGCTGCACCGAGCCCTACCGCATGTTCACCAGCCGAGCGGAATACCGACTGCTGCTCCGCCAGGACAACGCGGATCTGCGCCTCACCGCCAAGGCCGCCGAGATCGGCCTCGTCTCGGGCGAACGGGTGGAACGGGTCAAATCCAAGGCCACCGATCTGGAACGAGCCGACAGCTATGTCCGCAAAGCGGTCTTCGAAGGGCTCAAGCTCGATCATTGGTTTCGCCGCTCCGAATCCAACTGGAAAACTCTGCCCGAAGAGATCCGTAAGGAATTCCCGGATGATGTCTGGCCGCTCATCGAGACCGATTTCAAATACGAAGGCCACCTAGGAAGGCAGCAACAGCAGATCGACCGTATGTCCCGCCAGGAAGGGAAGCGCATCCCCGAGGATATCGATTTCACCGCGATCCCTGCATTGAAGAAAGAGGCGCAAACACGCTTTTCCGAGATCCGCCCCGAGACGGTGGGGCAGGCCGGACGAGTTCCCGGGATCACCCCGGCCGACGTGGCGATCCTCGTGATCTGGCTGGAAAAACGCGATAGGAAAGGCCTGGAAAAACTCGCCTAATTTCTCATTACTTGCTGGTTATCAATGTTTTGCGTGATTCTTAGCTGTGCCTCAGCAGGACACTCCCTTGGCGATTGCAAAACGCCGCCCTGCCTGCCTTCCTGGTCGCGTGGTCAAACCGAATCCGCTTCCCCGCAACGCCTCCCTTCTGCTGCTGATCGCTGCCAACTTGCTGCCGGTCGCCGGTGTACTTCTGTGGGGATGGAGCATTTTCGAGATCGTTTCGCTGTATTGGTTCGAGAACGTCGTCATCGGTGTGATCAACATCCTCAAGATACTGACAGCAACCGGCGAGCTTCGCGCAAATGGCGGACTCAAAAGAGCAGGAATTCAGAGCGAGCAGACGGATATGCCCGAATATCTCCGCAATCCGGCGATCTCCGGTATGGCGAATCATGGCGTGAAACTATTCCTGATCCCGTTTTTCACCGTCCATTACGGCATGTTCTGTTTCGTCCACGGCATTTTCGTCTTCACACTACTCGGTGGTAAAAGCGGCGGTATGATGTCCGGCAGCCCCTTCGAAAGCATGGCTGGAATGGTCTCGCAAATCATCGAATCCGGTGGCAAATGGTTCGTGATCGGCATCATCGGAAGCCACCTTTTCTCCTATTTCTCAAACTACATCGGGAAAGGGGAGTTCCGCCGCACTTCGGCTCCAGAGCTCATGATGGCTCCATACGGGCGCATCATCGTGCTGCACATCGCCATCCTTTCCGGAGCGTTCGTGATCACAGCCTTCGGCAGCCCGGTATTCCTACTATTGCTCCTTATCGCCGGGAAAATCGGCCTCGATGCCAAGCTCCATCTCAGGAGCAGGAAGAAATTCGGCGAGCCACCAGCCAAGACCTAAACTGTAAAGAATCCGAACACTTCCGTTTTTAAAAAAAATTCCCATTTTCGCATTGCCACGGAGCTTTGAGCCGACTAGTTTCCGCGCCCCAACCGTCTAACCCCGCTCCAAGATGTCCAAGCACAACTCACTCAAGTCAAACGCCACCGTCGGCGGCAAACGCTCCGTCCTCAAACGTTTCGAGCGTGTCAAACTCCTCAAGGAACGCGGTGAGTGGAAACAGGGAGCATCCCCAATCGGCCTTGCGAAGACCAAGCACGACGGTTGATCCGCCGGCTGTTTCCTGCCACAGCTCCCAACCGCCACTGCATAACCTGCGGGGCATCAATGTACCATTATGCAAGAGGGAGTGCGCCTTAACAAATACCTCGCTTCGTGCGCAGTCGGCTCGCGCCGTGCCTGCGATGAGCTGATCCGTTCCGGACGCGTCGAGATCAACGGCGAACTCTGCATCAAGCTCGCCACCCGTATCACTGATGGCGACCATGTCCGCGTCGATGGCAAACGGGTTTCCCCGAAGGAGGAAATCGTCATCATTTTCCACAAGCCGCGCGGCTTTGTCTGCACCCGCAGCGACGAACTCGGGCGCCAGACAATCTACGATCTACTGCCTCCCGCAATGCAGTCGCTCCACCACGTGGGTCGGCTCGACACCGACTCCGAGGGCATGCTGATCCTCACCAACGACGGCGACCTTTCCCAGCAACTCATGCATCCATCGAAATCGGTGGAAAAGGAATACCTCGTCACCTCGAACCAGGCTTTCGAAAACTCCCATCTCGACCAGTTCCTCGCCGGTGTTTTCACGGATGAAGGCAAGCTCAAAGCAAAAAATATCGAGCGAATCTCCGCCCGCCGCATCAAGGTCATCCTCGACCACGGGGCGAAGCGCCAGATCCGCGTGATGTTCGAAGCTCTCGGTTACCAGGTCACCAAGCTCCTCCGTGTCCGCATCGGCAGCCTATGGCTCGGCGATCTGGAACCCTCCCGCTACGCGATTCTCAACAACAAAGAAATCGCGCTGCTGTTGGGGAAATGAGCCGAGTCCGACCGCGCATGACCGTATCCACCCGTCCCGGGCGTAGCTTTTGGATGATCCCGGTTTCTGCAGCACGCGCCCTCGCCTTCCTCACCTTCGCCGTTTCAGCAATTGCTTCCCCCGGGGATGAGATCCCAAAACTGATTGCCCATCGCGGCGCCTCCGCAAACGCCCCCGAAAACACACTATCCGCTTTCAGGCTCGCCTGGAAGGAAGGGGCAGACGGCATCGAGGGCGATTTCTACCTCACGGCCGATGGCGAGGTTGTCTGCATCCACGACAAAAATACCAAGCGCACGGCCAATAAAAACCTACCGGTGAAAACCAGCACCCTGGCGGAGCTGCGAGCGCTCGAATACGGTGCTTGGAAACACCCGAAGTTCAAGGGCGAGAAAAGCCCACTGCTTTCCGAAGTCCTCGATGAATTGCCGCCAGGAAAGTGGTTTTTCCTGGAGATCAAGGACTCGCCGAGAATCGTGAATCCGATCGCCAAAATTCTGACCGAAAAACACCCGGCCAAGGACAGGGTGATTCTCATCTCCTTCGACAAGGAAGTCATCAAAGCGTGCCGCGAAACCATGCCCGGGTACCGCACCAACCTGCTTTCCTCGCTCAAGAAATTCTCGAAAAAAGGCGGCCCGGAGGGATATCTTGCAGATCTGGAATGGTGCGGCTCCCAAGGCTTGTCCTACAAGATTAGCGCCACCGTAACTCGAGACTGGCTCGCGAAGGCCCGTGGAAAAGACGGCTTGCTAATGGCGTGGACCGTCGACACGCGGGATGCAGCCCTGCGTGCCGCCGGTTTCGGCACCGATTTCATCGGAACCAACAGGCCAGGAGCATTGCGGGCGGAGCTCGAACCCGCTGGCGCAGTGGCAAGGTAGACTCCGACTGAATCTGGGATTGCCCCGGCGGCATCGGCTACCTAGCCTAGCCGCATATCTAGTCATGAGCGCCAAAAAACTCAGAAAGCCCATATCCGATCACACCGCCGAACTCACGGCCGTCCACAAGCCGTCAAAAGCGTTTTCAAAGAAATCCCGCATCGGCTCGATGGCCGCCTACGAGAAGCTCTACAAGCATTCCATCGACAAGCCGGAGAAATTCTGGGCGTCCGAGGCAAAAGAGCTCGTCTGGCAAAAACCGTTTTCCAAAGTCTTGAAATGGAAGGCACCTGACGCGCAGTGGTTCCTCGGCGGCAAGCTCAACGTCGCGGAGAATTGCGTCGACCGCCACGCCTTCGGGCCGCGAGCCAACAAGGCGGCGATCATCTGGGAGGGCGAACCCGGTGACACCCGCACACTCACCTACTCGCAACTCCACCGCGAGGTCTGCAAATTTGCCAACACATTGCTGGCGCGCGGGGTGAAGTCCAAGGATCGTGTCCTCATCTACATGCCGATGATCCCCGAGGCGGCCATCGCCATGCTGGCCTGCGCACGCATCGGTGCCGTGCATAACGTCGTCTTCGGAGGCTTCGCCTCAGATTCCATTGTCGATCGCCTTGAGGACTCCGGTGCAACGGCAATCGTCACCGCCGACGGCGGCTGGAGACGCGGCAAGGTCGTGCCCCTGAAACCCGTTGTCGATGAGGCACTGAAGAAATACGACAAGGTCACCAACATCTTCGTCGTCAACCGCACCGGAAACGACATTTCCATGAATTCGGAGCGCGACCGTTGGTGGCACGAGGAAATGGAAAACGCCTCCGCGAAACACGAGCCGAAGGGCTTCAATTCCGAGCACCCTCTCTTCATTCTCTATACTTCCGGCTCCACCGGAAAACCGAAGGGGATACTCCACACCTCCGGCGGATACCTCACCGGAACATACTCCACCTGCAAATACATCTTCGATATGCGCGATGAGGATGTCTACTGGTGCACCGCCGATGTCGGCTGGATCACCGGCCACTCCTACATCGTCTACGGACCGCTCGCCAACGGCGTCACCCAGGTGATGTACGAGGGCGCCCCCAACCAGCCGGATTGGGGACGCTTCTGGAAAATCATCGAGCAGCACCGCGTCAGCATTCTCTACACCGCCCCCACCGCAATCCGCGCCTTCATCAAGGCCGGAGACGAATTTCCCGACAAACACGATCTCTCATCACTGCGCCTCCTCGGCTCCGTCGGCGAGCCAATCAACCCCGAGGCCTGGCATTGGTACCACGAGAAAATCGGCGGCGGCAAATGTCCCATCGTCGATACCTGGTGGCAGACGGAAACAGGAGCGATCCTGATTTCACCCATACCCGGCGCAACTCCTTGCATCCCCGGCACTGCCACCCGCCCCTTCTTCGGCATCGACGCCGCCATCCTCGACGACGCCGGAAAGGAATGCCCACCCAACGTCGATGGCCGCCTGGTCATTCGCAAGCCATGGCCTTCCATGACCCGTGCGATCTACGGCGACAAGGCGCGCTTCAAGAAAACCTATTTTTCCGACTACCCCGGCATTTACACCGCCGGGGACGGCGCCCGCCGGGACAAAAAAGGCAATTTCTGGATCATCGGCCGCCTCGATGACGTCCTCAACGTCTCCGGTCACCGCCTCGGCACCGCCGAAATCGAAAGCGCCCTGGTCTCCCACCCCTCTGTCGCCGAGGCCGCTGTCGTCGGTCGCCCGCATGACCTCAAGGGCCAGGCCGTGGCTGCCTTCGTTACCCTGAAAACCGGCTTCGACACCTCTCCAGAACTGGAAAAAGAACTCCGCGCCCATGTCGGAAAGGTAATCGGAGCGATCGCCAAGCCGGATGACATCCATTTCACTCCCGCCTTGCCAAAAACCCGTTCAGGGAAAATCATCCGCCGCCTGCTCAAGGAACTGGTCGCGACTGGCACGATCACGGGCAGCGTGACCACCCTTGAAGACATGGGCGTGATCGAACACCTTAAAAACATTCTCAAGAAGTGAAACTCCCCGCATGACACCCGCGAGATACATCATTTGTCGCATCGCGCAGACCTTCGGTTACAACCGGAAGAACATCCGCATGGGAGATGCCGCGGCGGAGATGCACCTTCTCAAGGAAGCAGAATCCTACCTCGGTAACGAAGTCTGGAAGAAGGTTGAGGACATCGAGGATCTTTCCGTCGAATACTGGAACCTCCGCAAGCTCATCAAGGAACACGAACGTGTCGCCGGGGAGCTTGAAGTTTGCCAAGTGCAGCTGGCAAAAGCCCACGATGAAAGATCCGGATTGCTCGGCATTTCCACCGAGCCTTACCAGGATCTCCTCGTTCAGCGGCAGAACGTGCTCAACACCCTTGAGGACCTCGCTCGCGAACGCGACACCATCGTGACGAATGCCCGCGACATCCGCCGCCTCTATGACGGGATCAAGACCAAGGAGGAGGTTCTGACCAAAGAGGGCAACCACACATCCGAACAGCTCGGAAAAATTTCCGAGCGCCTAGCGGAGATCAAGCACGATTTCACGGCACTGAAATCGGAACGCCATGTTGTCGCCGAAAAGATCGCTGCCGGAGATGCAAACATCGAAAAGATCGACGCTGAGGTTCAACACCGCAAGAAAGAGCGCCGTAAAAAGGCCTCGGAAGCCTTCCAGCACATCGGCGATGCAAACCAAGAAATGTCCACCCTACGTGCGGAGCTCGGTGTCGTCGACACGCAGATGAGGCAACTTTATTCGGAGATCGGACGCCATGTCAGCCGCAACACCGACCAGAATCCGGCATGCAAGAAAGCCACGAAACAACACCATGGCCTTGTTGATGTTATGGGAGCGCTCCGCAAATCGGTCGCGCTGAACCAAAGGCTGGCGGAAAACGGATAACTCCGGGATTGGACTCACAAGAACCTCCCTATTAATCAATCCGTCTTACCCCTCCGCTTTACATTCCGTAGCAACTCTGCCACACCACTGAAAGTTTAAGCAACACGCGCGCGCACATGCCAAAAGATACCTCGATCCGCAAAATTCTCGTCATCGGCTCCGGCCCCATCGTCATCGGCCAAGGCTGTGAATTCGACTACTCTGGTGTCCAGGCCTGCAAGGCCCTGAAGGAAGAGGGCTACGAAGTCATCCTGGTGAACTCGAACCCCGCCACGATCATGACCGATCCGGAGTTCGCACACCGCACCTACATCGAGCCGATCACCCCGGAAGTCGTCGAAAAAATCATCATCCGCGAGAAACCGGATGCGCTCCTCCCCACACTCGGAGGCCAGACCGCGCTGAACACATCGATGGATCTTTTCAAAGCCGGCACACTCGAAAAGTACGATGTGAAAATGATCGGCGCAAACGCCGAGGCCATCGACAAGGGCGAGGATAGGCATCTTTTCAAAGAGGCCATGGAGAAAATCGGCCTCGATATGCCGCGCTCCGGGATCGCCCGCAACATGGAGGAAGCCCGCGAGGTTGCTGACGAAATCGGCACCTTCCCGCTCATCGTCCGCCCGGCCTTCACCCTCGGTGGCCAGGGTGGCGGCATCGCCTACAACAAGGAGGAGTTTGAGGAAATCTGCCACCGTGGCATCGATCTCTCCCCCGTTTCCGAAGTCCTGATCGACGAATCCCTGCTCGGCTGGAAAGAGTTCGAAATGGAGGTCATGCGTGACCGCGCCGACAACTGCGTGGTCATCTGCTCCATCGAGAACCTCGATCCCATGGGTGTGCACACCGGCGACTCCATCACTGTAGCCCCGATCCAAACGCTCACCGACCGCGAATACCAAATCATGCGCGACGCCTCATTCGCAGTCATTCGCGAGATCGGCGTGGAAACCGGCGGCTCGAACATCCAGTTCGCCACCGATCCAAAAACCGGACGCATGATCGTCATCGAGATGAACCCGCGTGTCTCGCGCTCCTCCGCGCTCGCCTCAAAGGCCACCGGATTCCCGATCGCAAAGATCGCCGCGAAACTCGCTGTCGGATACACACTCGATGAGCTGCCCAACGACATCACCCGCGTCACCCCCGCCTCCTTCGAGCCGACCATCGACTACGTGGTCACCAAAATCCCTCGCTTCACCTTCGAGAAATTTCCTACTGCAAACGCAGTACTTACCACCTCGATGAAATCCGTCGGGGAAGCCATGTCCATCGGCCGCACCTTCAAGGAATCCATGCAGAAATGCCTGCGCTCCCTCGAAACCGGACGCTGGGGCTTCGGCTTCGACCCATCGGATCCCGCCGCGCCGACCAAAGACCAAATCCTCCGCAAACTTCAGATTCCAAACGCGGAACGCATCTTCTGGCTCCAAACCGCCTTCGTCTCCGGCTGGACCCTTGAGGAAATCCATGACGCGACCGCTATCGATCCATGGTTCCTCCGCCACCTTGAGCAGATCGCCGAAGAAGGCGAAAACCTCTCCACGCTCGATCTCAAACAAGCGAAGAAGCTCGGTTTCTCCGACCGCCAGATTGCGAAATCAAAGGGTACTTCCGAAGACGAAGTCCGCGCCGAACGCAAGGCAGCGGGCATCATCCCGACCTATCGCCTCGTCGATACCTGCGCTGCCGAGTTCGAGGCATACACCCCGTATTTCTACTCCACCTACGGCGATGAAAACGAGGCACGCCAGTCCGATAAGAAAAAGATCATCATCCTCGGTGGCGGTCCGAACCGCATTGGCCAAGGAATCGAATTCGATTACTGCTGTGTGCACGCCGCCTTTGCCCTGAAGGAGCTCGGTTACGAGACCATCATGGTGAACTCGAACCCCGAGACCGTCTCCACCGACTACGACACCTCGGACAAGCTCTTCTTCGAGCCACTCACTCTTGAGGACGTGCTCAACATCTGCGACCAGGAGCAACCATACGGAGTCATCGTCCAGTTCGGTGGCCAGACACCGCTCAACCTCGCAGCTGACCTTGAACGCCACGGCGTGCCCATCATCGGCACCTCGCCCAAGAACATCGAACTCGCCGAAGATAGGAAATTTTTCTCCGCCCTGCTCGACAAGCTCGAACTCAAGCAGGCCGAAGCCGGCACCGCCACCAACGAGACGGAAGCGATCGTAGTCGCGAACCGCATTGGTTACCCGGTTCTCGTCCGCCCCTCCTTCGTGCTCGGCGGCCGCGCAATGATGATCGTTTACAGCGATTCGGAACTTACCACCTACATGCGTGAGGCGGTGACCGCCTCACCTGAGCGCCCCGTGCTCGTCGACCGTTTCCTCGACAACGCCATGGAAATCGATGTCGATTGCATCAGCGATGGCGAGACCTCCGTGGTCGGTGCCATCATGCAACACATCGAGCAAGCCGGCATCCACTCTGGGGACTCCGCCTGCGTCATTCCAGCGTTCTCGCTTTCCGAAAACATCACGAAGCAGATCGACAAGGCTGCCAAAGACCTCGCCCGAGAACTCCAAGTCCGCGGCCTGATGAACATTCAGTTCGCCGTGAAAGACGAGGAACTATACGTCATCGAGGTGAATCCCCGTGCTTCACGCACCGTGCCTTTCGTCAGCAAGTCCACTGGCGTTTCCCTCGCCAAGCTCGCCGCGAAAGTCATGGTCGGTGAAAAACTCGCCGACATGGGTTACACGGAAACCATCGTGCCGACACATGTCTCGGTCAAGGAAGCCGTCTTCCCATGGAACCGCTTCCCCGGCATCGACATCGTGCTCGGCCCGGAAATGAAATCCACCGGCGAGGTCATGGGCATCGATGCTGACTGGGGCATGGCTTACGCCAAATCCCAGATGGCCGCCTTCAACCCGCTCCCGAAAGAAGGCACCGTCTTCCTCTCCGTCGCCGACCGCGACAAGGACCGCGCCGTCACCGTCGCCCGCGATCTTCACGAACTCGGCTTCCGCATTGTCTCCACCGGCGGCACACTCACGAAACTCGCCGAGGCCGGTATCCCGGCGGATCGCGTGTACAAAGTTCTCGAGCAAGCCCGCCCGAACGTGATCGACATGATGAAGAACAACGAGATCCACTTCCTCATCAACACCCCCGCGACCCACGAATCACGGGCTGATGAAATCCTGATCCGCTCCACCGCCATCGCGCAGAAAATCTCCTACGCCACCAACATGGCCGCCGCCGAAGCCACTGTGAAAGCCATGCGCTCGCTCAAGCAAAGGGAATTCACGGTGAAGAGCATTCAGGAGTATCACGCGTAAGCCCGACGGGTCACTTCCGCTCCAGGTGCTCGCCGAGGAATGCCGCGGTCTTTCCAATCGCTGCGTCGAAGAGTGCCATGTCCTGGTTCAGGTGGCCGTGGCCGCCGCCGGGTTCCGTGACGAGTTCGCACACATTTCCGGCCTTGGTCATCCGGCCGGTGAAAAGTACCGAACCCGCATAAGGGGTAGTATTGTCAGCATCACCGTGGAAAATCAAGGTAGGCGGGGCACCTGCTTTCACCTGATCCACCGGCGAAATAGTCTTCCACCCTTCGCCTATCCTACGGCAACCGTATCCTTTCTCGGAAGTGTCGATGACGGGGAAATACAAAACCAATGCATCGGGCTTGCAGGAAATTTCCAAATTCTCACCGTCATGGTCGATGCCATCAAAGAGCGCGGTTCCAGCAGCCACATGGGCGCCCGCCGATCCACCGCTGACTGCGATCCTTGCGGGATCGATTCCTAGTTCCCCCGCATGTGCCCGGATATAGCGGATCGCCGCGCGGCCGTCCTTCACACAGTCGAATACAGTGACGCCCTTCTGTCCGACAAGACGGTATTCAACGCTGATCCCTACATATCCCTTATCCACCAATGCATGTGCATAGGGATAAAAACGACTCGGCGTGCCGCTGGTCCAGCCCCCGCCATGGATCGCAACGAACGCGGGCGCATTCCCGGATGACTCGAAGTCTTTCGGATTGAAGATATGCAGCGATAACTCACGGTTCCCAACCCTTCTGTAGGTGACGATTCTGTCTGCTTGCAGGCTTTCCTGCAGGGAGGCAAATGATCGCTTTTCTTGAATGGCTGGGGTTCCCCCGGCTGGTATGGTCGCCATTCCAAGAACTGTCAGAAAAATCCAAGCTGTCGTCTTCATAAACAAATGATTCGAAATTCCATTCATGCCCACCCCAAAAACGAAAAATGCCCCTTGGGTGGGGCTGATACGCTTGGAAATGGTACACCCGAAGGGATTCGAACCCCTGGCCTCCTGATTCGTAGTCAGGCGCTCTATCCAGCTGAGCTACGGGTGCATTGACAGCAACGCTGCGGGGGCGAACGAAACCATCTTTCCGCACCCGCTGTCAAGTATATCAGACAGTTTTCAAAAAAATCCACGCCGACTGTCGAGCTGGAACACTTGCCCCGAGGTATTCGGCATCCTGTCGTGCAAAAAATGGATGAACTCCGCCGCCACACCCGGGGTGTTGAAACGCTCAAGATGATGTTCTGCGAGAACGACTTCACGACGCTTCGTCGAAACGGTGGCGGTCATCGGTGTATCCAGGAAACCCGGAAGAATCGCATTCACGCGGATGCCCTTCGCGCCCCAACGCTCCGCCAGGGATCCAGTCAAACCAAGCAGCGCTGCCTTTGCAGCCGCATACGCCGCCTGACCGATCGCCGGATGGATCGCGGCATGGCTGGATATAAAAACCACGTGCCCTGATCCCTTCTCGGCCATAATCGGGAGCGCTGCGGAAGCACACCGCTCTGCTGCCATATAGTTCAGTCCGAACACGCCGTCCCAAGCACTCTCGGGCATACGAACGAGCGGAATATCATCGGTTTTACCTGCCGCACAGATCAAAAGATCGCAGGCTTCCGCTTGAAAAAACACCTCCACCGCATGCCGATTGGAAAGATCGAGATCATTGCGGCCGAGCCGAACCACTTCCCAGCTGGGATCTCCGAAAGCAGCTGAAATCGCTGTTCCTAACCCGCCAGTCCCTCCGCTGATAATCACGCGTTTCAACACAGAAATCTTCACCTAGAATAAGCTGTGAATAAAGCCCCAAAAACTTGTGATAAGCCGCCTACAACAGCTTCACAAATCCGAAGCAACCCAAGTTTCGGGCACCCCGCCCTCGCAATCCCTCAGGTTATCATTCGCATGGAACACTTATCGTTACACTGAGGAACAGCCCATTTTGCGACTTATAAACACGCTTATGATGAAGATCTTATGAGGTCAAAAAATAGCATATTCATAATCCGTTCCTTCCGGAGCGTCTCGTCAAGCCGTCCATTGGCGCTTGGAAAATGCCCCAAAGCTGGCATCTTGCAAATCGTTTCACCCACCCACCCATGCTGCCTGCAATCAAACGATTTTTCTCGCTGCTGCTTGTCTTCATCGTCTTTTTCCTGTTGGTGACGGCACTCAGGACATGGCGCGATGGCGGCGATTTTAGCTCCCTCATCCCTTCTTTCCTCCAGAAATCTACAACCAATCGCCCGGAGACCTTCACGCCTACTACCAAGTCCGCACTTAACCTCAGCGATGTGGAAATGATTTCGCGGCTGAACGAGGAATACGCTCGTCTCACCCAGGCTGTGGTTCCGTCCGTCGTCAGCATCGACACCGCAAGTTATCGCACCGAGCGGCTCATGGACAGCTGGGGGCGCTCGCGGACGCTCAGCTATCCCATCGAGGGTCAGGGCTCTGGCGTGATCGTCTCCGAGGAAGGACATGTCATTACGAACCATCACGTCATCGCAGGGCAGCAGAAGATCCGTATCACCATTCACGACGGGAAAAGCTACAGCGCCACCCTCATCGGCGAGGATAGCCTGATCGATATCGCTGTGCTGAAGATCGACTCAAATGAGACCTTCACGCCACTCAAGCTGGGCGATTCGTCGCTCGCAAAGGTAGGTCAGCTCGTCTTTGCGGTTGGCAATCCCTTTGGACTCGGGGAAACCGTAACCCAGGGCATCATTTCGGCGAAAGAGCGCTCGCTTTCAGACAGCCAGCGCGATCTGTTCCAGACCGATGCGGCGATCAACCCCGGAAACTCCGGCGGCCCGTTGGTCAATCTCACCGGCGAGATCATCGGAATCAACGTCGCTATCTTCAGTGTCGACCGCAAAAAACCTAGTTTCCAAGGCGTCGGCTTCTCCATCCCTTCGAACGATGTCGCAGAGGCGCTCGAACAGATCATCAAGCGCGGCCGTCCGATATGGGGCTATCTCGGGGTCGAGATGAGGGATCTGGATCTCGCCTTCCGCACCAGGCTCGGCTATCCTCAAGCATCCGGCTCCGTGGTGCTTGGCACCACCCCGGGCTCGCCTGCCGAGATTGCGGGGTTGAAGCCAGATGACATCGTCGTTTCCTACAACGGCAAGCGGATCAAGGATACCAGCGGGTTGATTTCTCTCGTGCAGCGCTCTCCCATCGGAAAAACCATCGCAATCGAAGTCTGGCGGAATCAGCAGAACATCAGCCTGAAGGCCAAAATCAGGGAGGCCACCACCGCACCTATCATCAACGAATTACCCCCGGAGGAGAAATCTAAGGACAACCTCGAGATACTCCGCACCGTCGGTGTTGAGGTCGGTGATCTTCCGACCAACGAAAAAATGCGAGGATTCCGCGGTGTCGTCGTCACCAACATTCTGGCCGGTGGCCAGGCGGCCGGAATCCTGCTGCCGGGTGATCTCATCCTTGCCTTGAATAACTCCAAGATCTCCAGCGCAACGGAGTTTTACCTGCACCTCGCCCCCTCCGCTGCGGTCCAGGCCACCAGTCTCCACATCGTCCGGGAAGGGAAACCCCTCCGCGTGAGCCTCCCCGCACCGGTGAAATGATCAAAGTCTCGCTTTTGCCGCGTATTCACATCATCCGTTGCCACCCGGCATGCCGATCCTAGCATCCAGAGTTTCATGAGAAACAAAATCCCCTACTTTTTCCTCGGCCTCGCCGCCCTCTTGGCCGCCGCTGCGCTGGGGCTGCTTATCTGGCGCCCGGGCGCGAAAAAACCGCCGCTGCCCGCCCCGTTGCCCGGCCCGACGGCAATCGTCGAGCCCCCTGCACCCGAACCCATCGGCACGGTCGATGTACCCATGGAGTCCGATACTACAGAGGAAACTCTTGAAACCCTCGGTGTTGGCTACTCCTCTCCGGATCCTGCCGAGCTCCTCACTCGCATTGGGGAAGCTCTTGAAAAAGGCGACATCGCCGCCGTATCCAAGCTCATCGGCAAACAGGCGCTCGACCCCGAAAGCCTCGCCAAGCTTGAAATCCTTGCCAACAGCGGCACGCTCCGCCTCCGCCGTCCCGGCGGTGTCCGCGAGATCGGCGAGCTGGAGCTCAACCGTCTCGCTCGCTGGGCTCTCGAACTCGAGGAGCGCGAGGCTGGTCGCGATCGCATCCTTTTCGATCTTCGAAACGAAAATGGAAAATGGATGGTCGAGAGCGTGACACTACCGCCCGCCGCCGGAGACCCCATCCCCAAGGCCGTCTTCGCGGATTCACTCGGCGTCGCTGACGGATTCCTCCAAGCGGTTCTAAAACAGGATTTCGAATTCGCTCGCGATTTTGTCGACCCCAAGACGGTCTCCGAAGCCAAGATCGCCGCCCTCTGCATCCTCTTCGAGGAAGGCGAGTACCACATGCGCACTACCAAGCCCCTGCGCGCCATGTTCAGCCGGAAAGACACTGTCGGCTACCTGGCCAACGTCGAGACCAAGGACGGCACCCAGAGCGCCCGCTTTGCCCTCAACCTCCGCCAGCCCCCCGCCCCGGCCAACTGGCTCGTCTCCGAGATCAACCTCGACTCCCTCCTCGCCGACTACGCCAACCGCGTCGCCGGCGGCGATGTCTACTACTCGCCACTCGTTAAAAACCCCGCCGGTGGCGAAACATTGGCTCTTTACTTCGAGTTCGACGAGGACTCCACGAGCGAGCGCACCCAACGCCAGCTGGAGATTGTCGCCTCCATGCTGAAGGGCGACCTCGCCAAGAAAATCACCCTCAGCGGTCACACCGATGTCCTCGGGACGAAGGAATACAACGACAAGCTCTCGTCGAAGCGCGCCGATGTCGTCCGAGATTTCCTCGCTGAGCAAGGCGTCTCCGCAGACCAGATCATCACCATCGGCAAGGGTGCCTCCCAGCCACGCCGCCCCAATCTCACGGAATCCGGAGAAGACAGCCCCGAAGGCCGCCGTGCCAACCGTCGCACCGAAATCTACCTCGATTTCTAAGAGTGGCGTGCTGCCAGCCGGCAGAAATATGGAGCGTGGCTTTGTAAGCCGCTTGGGTTGGCTCCGTCGGTTCTCTGAACTGTCCTGTTTACCTCGGAAATCAACATTCCACAATCCCTCGCGGTATCAAGCCACGCATCCGGCCGTCAACCGCCCCACGATTTCGGCGAGTTAAAAGTATTCAGCCAATTTGTACGCCGTCATTCGAGATGGAAACAACGCCATGCAGCGGGAGTGATTTCACTGACAAGGTTGCATGCGGCGGGCATTTCAGATGAGACTGCCCGCGAACGGATGACCCAACTCTTACTCGAACCCGCCCGAAGATCCGGCTGCGAAGACATGCCTGCGGTCAGCGAGCTGCTTAAGGATGCAGCACAGCGCCAGCGCTCGCCGATCGACGACCTGCTGGATGCGGCGATCGTGGATGAGGAAAGCTATCTCCGCGAACTCGCGCACGATCTCGACCTGCCATGGCTGGCGAGCATCCCGATGGAGGAGAATACGACGCCACTTCGCGAGGTCTGCGGTCCGCAGATCGCCCTCCGCCACAGGCTCCTGCCAGTTGCCATCGAGGGTGAGGGCGACGAACGGAAGCTCCTGCTGGCGACCTTCGACCCCTTCAACCTCATCGCCCACCAGGCGGCCGCGCAAGAGCTGGAAATCCCCTTCGAGTGGTGCATGGCTTCGCGAAAACGCATCCACGAGGCGCTGCGCAGGCTCTACGGGGTCGGCGCCGATACCTTTGAGCAAATCCTAGAAGGCCGGGATCTCGATTATGACCAGCTCTCCGATTCTGAGGACGAGGCGAACGTCATCGACGAGGACGAGGACGAAGAGGCCAGTGTGGTCAAATTCGTCAATCAGATCATCCGCGAAGCCCTCGACCAGCGCGCGACCGACATCCACGTCGAGCCGTTGGCGAACAATCTCCGCATCCGCTACCGGGTCGACGGACGTCTCCTGGAAATCGCCGTCCCGGAAAATATCAAGGCGCTGCAGAGCTCGGTGATCGCGCGTTTGAAGATCATGGCGCGGCTCGACATCGCCGAGCGTCGGGTGCCGCAGGACGGCCGGATCAACCTCCAGTTCGAAGGTGCAACCATCGACGTCCGGGTCGCCACCGTGCCGACCGTGGAGGGCGAGAGCGTTTCCCTGCGTCTCCTCAACCAAGAGAAATTCAACCTCGCGAAGCTGCAAATGGAACCCTTCGTGCAGCAGAAGATTGAGAGCCTGCTGCACCTGCCCAATGGTATCATCCTGATCACAGGACCGACTGGATCGGGAAAATCGACGAGCCTCTATTCCTTCCTCAGTGAGGTCAACAGCCCGGATCAGCGTATCGTCACGGTTGAGGATCCGGTGGAGAACAAGCTCTCCGGCGTAATGCAGATCGCGGTGAAATCCGAGATCGGACTGACTTTCGCCACCGCCCTCCGCTCTATCCTTCGCGCCGACCCGAACATCGTCATGATCGGGGAGATCCGCGACCTTGAAACCGCCGAGATCGCGATCCGCGCCTCACTTACGGGCCACTTGGTATTTTCCACCCTCCATACGAACGATGCGATGGGCGGTATCTCACGGCTCGTCGATATGGGCGTGGAGCCCTTTCTCGTTTCCGCCGCCGTCCGTGCTTTCCTTGCCCAGCGCCTCGTCCGCCGCCTCTGCCCGCATTGCAAGGTGCCGCGCGAGATTTCCAGCCAGGACATCATCGATCTGGAAATTCCGCAGGACATCGAGGGTAAAATCTTCTCGCCGAAGGGCTGCGACCGCTGCCGCATGACAGGCTTCTCCGGACGGCTCGCGATCTACGAGGTTGTCATCCTCGGCCAGAAGATGCAGGAGCTGATCGCCCACTCCCGCCCGATTGCGGAAATGAAAGCCCAGGCGCACCGCGACGGCTACATTCCGATGCGCACCTACGGCTGGCATAAGGTCATGCAGGGTGAAACCACGATCGAAGAGGTCATCTCCGTCACCTCCTCGGACATCGGCGGGGCGGACTAAACGGTAATACCGAACGATTTGAGCGAATGCCCCTTTTTTCCTACAAAGCGCTTTCCACGAACGGCACCGTCGCGACCGGTGAGATCGAGGCTTCGGATCGGCCGGAGGCGCTGCGCGCGCTGGACAAGCGGGGCTTGCAGCCGGTGAACCTCAAGGAATCGTCAAAGGCGGTTCCGGCGAAGTCAGCGAAGAAAAACAAGACTTCGGCTCCGCGTAGAAAAGAGAAATCGACCGACAAGGAAGACGAGCTGCCGGACGGGCCGCTGAAGCTAAAGCGGGCGGAGGTGATCCTTTTCACCGAGGAGCTTTCCGACATGCTCGGAGCCGGCCTGCAGCTGGAACCGGCGCTGAAGTCGATGGAGAACCGCCAGGAGCTCGGCAGCCTCAAAGCGGTTTCCCAGCGCATCCGAACGATCGTCCGAGACGGAGTGAATTTCTCTGTCGCCCTCAAGAAAGTCAGCCCCAGCTTCGGCCCGCTGTATTGCTCTCTTGCGGCGGCGGGTGAGGCCTCGGGTGCGCTCGATACGATCCTGAAACGCCAGGCGCATTATCTCAAAACGCTCGCCGAGCTGCAGAGCCGGCTGATCATCGCGATGATCTATCCGGCGTTTCTGATCCTCGTCGGGCTGGGCGTCGGCGTGGTTTTCGTCACCACCCTGATCCCGCAACTCACGGAGCTGATCAAGAGCACTCCCGGCGGGAAAATTCCCTTCGCAATCGCGATGATGATGGGCTTTGCTGATTTTCTCAGCAGCTGGTGGATCGTGATCCTTCTCGTGCTGGTGGGCGGGTTCCTGTTTTTCAAGGCATGGAAGGACAACGAGGCGAACAAGCCAAAGTGGGATGAAATCAAGCTCAACATGCCGATGGCCGGTGCGGTGATCTCCTCAAGATTCTACGTCCAGTTCCTCGAAACGATGGCGAACCTCGTCGGCAACGGCCTGCCATTGCTCCGTGCGTTGGAGCTTTCCCGCGACGCGACACAGAATCTCTCCCTGCGTGGCCAGCTGAACAACGTGATCGACCAGGTCGGCGACGGGCGGGCTTTTTCCAAGGCGATGATACGCAGCGGAACCTTCCCTCCCCTGCTGATCGATATGATCGCGGTGGGCGAGCAGACGGGAAAAATCGACCAGTCGCTGCGGCGTGCCGCCGAGCGCTATGACAAGGAACTCGACAAGGACCTGCAGCGGGTGATGGCGCTGATCATGCCGAGCGTGCTGATCATGATGGCGCTGCTGATCGGCTCCTTCGCCTACCTGATGATCACCGCGATCTTCCAGACGATCTCAAATCTCAGCGGCTGAGCTATGTTTCCTGAACCAGATGAGGGCAATGGCTTTCTGGCCGAGCATGTGGCAGATCTGCTGCGGAGCCACCATGAACTGACCGGCAGCCATCTCATCACGCCACGCGGAGCGGTGAGCCAGGTGGCGCGGCTGGCCTATGCGGCACCTGTCGTTCTTCTTTCCCACGATGGCGCGGACGATCCCCTGCTGACCTACGGGAATCTCGCGGCGCAGGAACTTTTCGCGATGGTTTGGGGCAAGCTGGTCGGCACGCCTTCGCGGGAAACGGCGGAGGCACCCGAGCGCGCGGAGCGGAAGGAGCTATTGCGGCGCGTGGCGGAGAACGGTTTCATTGACGACTATTCCGGCGTGCGGATCGCGGCGGACGGACGGCGTTTCGTGATCCGCAATGCAACTGTGTGGAACGTAAGTGATGCGAATGGCGTCAGAACCGGCCAGGCGGCGGCGTTCTCGCAGTGGGAGCCTCTGGATGGCTAGTGCCCTGAAAACCTTAATCTGGCGGATAGAATTTACCGGTAAGGGTGAGAGCTTGATCCTGAGTCGGCCAATTTTAAAACGGAGGCAACGGAGGCAACGGAGAAGAAACGGCGGTCACGGAGTTGGAAATACAGACATTCTTCTCCGCTTCCTCCGTTTTCTCTCCGCTTTCTCCGTTTCAAACAAAAGCCCGCAAGCACATCCGCCCCCATCCGCCATCTTAGGCTTTACAGGACTCTAGGAGCTCGTAGTCAGCGCCTTCTCCCTTACGAACATCGCCTGCCTGAGGTGGACTTTCAGATGGAAGGCGAACATGCAGTTCCACTTGTGCGCGTCGAAAGAGCCGAAACGCGGATGATCCTTGGTTTTCGTGCCGCGCAGTTCCCCGAGCGGGCGGATGGATTCGAGGTGTGACAGCACCGAGGCTTTGAAGATCGCGATCTGCTCGATGCCGCAGTCCTCAGCGGGCATGACATCGTGCTTGTGGTCGAATTTTTTCGCAGGCGCGGATTCGCCCAAGGCTAGGCGCCGGATGTTCGCGGAGATCGCGTTGTTCACGATCGTGTTGTGGCGGAGGATCATGAAAAACGTCCAGCCGCGCATGTCCTCATCGATGCCAAACATGGGCGGAACCGTGATCGGCTCGCTGCCCGAGATCTCATCGAGGCCCTGGGCGAGCCGGAGGTACTCTTTTAGCAAGCGCCGGGTTTGTTTTTCCACACGCTTGGCTGAGCTCAGCTTGAAGTGCGTTTGCACGAAGATTTTGATGAATGATCGAATCATGATTCAGGGAGCTGCAGATGTTCCTGGAAAAACTCGATACCTATCCGGCGAAGGTGTTTCGACGAATCACCGACCCCGTGATTTGCGCCGGGAACCATGATGTAATCGAAATCCTTATCCGCTTCGGCCGCTCTTCGCAGGCTTCCGGCCTCCTGTTGGCAAGTCATAGCTGAATAACGCATTTGTTTGTCCGTCGGCGAGCGCCTGGAGCAATGCCAGAAGTAGGAAGGTAACGGGCGCAAGGCCATGCATGGGAGGAAGTGGGAAATAAAAAGAGAGGCATTTCTGCCTCTCTCAGGTGAATTCAGAGCGATCCTGAATACGTGATTATTCCACGGGTACTATCAGGCCATGGCTGGCTTGGCGATCTGCGAGAGCTGTCGCATCAGGGCGCGGGTCTCGTTCTGCCAGTTCTGCAGGGCTTCCTTGGAGAGCTGGACGCGATCCGCGACCGCCTGCTCAACTTCGTGGTAGTTCGCGGTGAGTTTTTCGGAAACCTGGGTGAGCATTTCCGCCGTGCGCTGGCAGTAGCCGGGGGTCGCCTGGATTTCACTGATCTTCTCCTCTGCTTGGCGGCGGGCTTGCCCCATTTCTGCAAGCAGGATCTTGCCATCGGGCACGCGGCGGAGGCCTTCGACAAGGCCGAGCTTGGAGAGAGTCCAGATCGTCCATTTCGATGGATCCCACTGCCATGACTTCACGCCGTTGCGGTAGTCGTGCTGGAATTCGTGGTGATAGTTGTGGTAGCCCTCGCCAAAGGTGAGGAAGGCCATGACCGCGCTGTCGCGGGCGGAGTGGCTGGTCGAGTAGGGCCGGGTGCCGACGGTGTGGCACAGGGAGTTGATGAAGAAGGTGCAGTGCTGGGCGATGACGATGCGGGTGACGCCGGCGATGAGGAAGCCTCCGAGAGCACCTGTCATGGCATTCAGGCCCATCATCGCATTGTAGCCATAGCCAAGGGCGGCGGGAAGAATGAGACCAACAATGAGGCCGATCCAATGGGTGTTTTTGTGCTGCCACATGACCAGCTTGTCCTTGCGGAGGTCAGCGACGTTGTCCATCGGCGGTGAGGGATCGAGCTTGAAGAGCAACCAGCCGATGTGCGCCCAGAAGAAGCCCTTGGAAATGTCGTAAGGATCCTCGTCGTGATCGACGTGCTTGTGGTGGCGGCGGTGGTCGGAGGACCAGTTCAGGCAGGAGTTTTCAAATGCGCAGGCACCGAAGATGAGAGTGAAGAGCTTCACGACTTTCTTGGCCTTGAAGGAGATGTGGGAGAAAAGCCTGTGGTAGCCGACGGTGATGCTCATCATCGTCGCGCAGAGGTAGAAGAAGAACATGCCGAACTGGAACCAGTCGAGGCCGTGGTGGAACAGGTAGATCGGAGCACCGATGAGGGCGATCAGGGCGGTGCCTATGAGGAAGCTGGAGGTGATCCAGTTCACGCGTTCGAAGGGTATACGTAACATGAGATGGTTGGGTTGCTGGGATAGCCCCGTGGGTCGCGTCAGGGGACGCAGGCGCTCAAGAAGGGGTGCAGGTTTATAGTCCGGCAGGTTCGTGCTTGCAAGGGGCGTTTTTTTTGGAAAACTGCGCATAAATTGCTATGGAGCGTGGCTTTTCAAGCCGCTTTCTTGATCTTTTGTGTCCGTCGGAATGAGATCGCCGACAGAAAGCGTCTTGAAAGTCCCGCTCCGTATCAGACCTTGCGGAGGCTGCCGGTGGAGTCGCCGAAGCGTTTTTGCTTCGCGCCGAATTCATCGAGCATGCGCAGGTAGAGGTTTGCAAGCGGCACGTCCTCGCCGAGATCGACGTGGCGGCCGGGCTTGAGGGCGCCGCCACCGTGGCCGGCGAGTATGATGGGCAGGTCGTTGTGATTGTGGCGGTTGCCATCGGAAATACAGCCGCCGTAAACGATCATCGAGTTGTGCAGCAGGGATTTCCCGTCCACATCTTCTGTGGTCTTCATTTTCTCAAGAAAGTAGGAGAGCTGCTCGAGGTAGAATTCGTCGATCTTCGCGATCTTCTTGAGGTTGTCCTCGTTACCCTTGTGGTGAGAGATGTTGTGGTGGCCGTCGTTGACGCCGATGTCACCGAAGGAGCGGTTCGAGCCGTCGTGAGCCATCAGGAAGGAGGAGACCCGGGTGGAATCGGTTTTGAAGGCGAGCACCATCATGTCGAACATCATCCTGAGATGATCCTTGTATGAATCCGGCTTGCCTTGCGGCGCGGGGACGCCTGGATCGACCGGGATGCCGAGGGCTTCGGCCTTCTCGATCTGTTTCTCGATCTCGCGGACGCCGGTGAGGTATTCGTCCATCTTCTGCCGGTCGGTGCGGCCGAGGTGGCGGTGCAGCGCCTTGGCGTCGTTTGCGATGAAATCGAGCACCGACTTCTTCGAGGCGAGCCGCGAGCCGAGGGATTTCTCGCGCTCGCCAGATGATCCGGCTCCGAACAGGCGTTCGAAGACCGCGCGGGGGTTGGCCTCCGGGGTCATTGGCTGGTTCTCGGAGCGCCATGAGAGATTGAACTGGTAAGCGCAGGAGTAGCCGGAATCGCACTTGCCGGATTTCCGGACACCGTCAGTGGACAGCTCGAGCGATGCCAGGCGGGTTTCTGCGGCGACGGCGTTCGCCGCTACCTGATCTGCCGAGATGCCGAGCTGGATGTCGGATCCGGCGGTCTTGCGTGGGCGAGCGCTGGTCAGGAAAGCGGCGGTTCCCCGCGCGTGGTCGCCGGCACCGTCTCCGCCTGCTGTGGCGTTCTTTTGCTCGAATCCGGTGAAGATTTGAAAATCCTTCCGGTGTTTCTCCATCTCCCCGAAGGACTCGCCCATCTTGTAGCTGCTAGCGGTTCCGGTGGGTCGCCATTTCTCTACGTTCACCCCGTTGGGGATGTAGAGGTAGGCCATCCGCAAGGGCGCGCCGCTGGCAGTGGTTCCGACCGCGCGAGCCGTTGTGGAGGCCGCCATCAGGGGGCGGAAGGCTTCCAGCGCAGGCAGTGAAACCGCCGCGCCAAATCCGCGCAGGAAACCGCGGCGGGATGTGAGTTGTGCGCTCATTGCAGGAATACGTAGTGTTTATTACGAAAATTACAATCTGCGAGGTGTGGGCGGGTGTGATTATTATCGGTGGATTTTGGGGATAGGAGCCTGGTTGCTTGCGAAGGCTTGAAGTCGCAGAGCTGGTGTTCCGGGATCTCACTTCCGCTGGGGTGAGCGGGCCGGTAGATTTTTAATGAGGATGGGTTTTGCCGCGCGGAGCGCGAATACAACACGCAAGGTAGGGTCAATCTTGCCAAGTTGTACCCGAATCAAAAACGGAAAGGTGTATGCTCGGATTGGTAGTGAGTCCACGGAAAGTGCCCATGCAACAGAACAGCCCCTCAACCCAAGCCCTGCAGGAGCAGGCAATAACTCCCACTTGAAAAACACCGAAAAAATTCCACCCGGTGTGGGGCACAAGAGGAATGGTAGCTCCCGGCTTGCATCGATCATGTATCCGTGCAACGGTTAGTGCATCGATATGGCAACCGTTACCGTTTCACCGAAATTTCAGGTCGTCATCCCCAAGGATGTGCGTCAAAGTATGGCTCTCTCTCCCGGTGACAGGGTGGAGGTGTTGCAGCTGGAAGGGCGGATCGAAATCGTACCGGTACGGCCGATTGGATCAATGCGGGGATTTCTCAAGGGCCTGAAGAACACATTTGAACGCGAAGACGACCGATGCCTGCCGTAGTGGATTCATCGGGCTGGATTGAGTTTCTCACCGGCGGCCCGAATGCCGGACGGTTTTCCGATGCCCTCCAGGATACCGATGAGCTCATTGTGCCTGCGATTTCAATCACGGAGGTGTACCGCTGGGTGTTGCGGGAGGCGTCTGAAGCGGATGCCCTGGCCGTCGCGGCCTCGATGAAGCAGGGAAAGGTGATGCCATTGGACGGCAGGCTTGCGGTCATCGCGGCCGATGTGAGCCACAGGCACCGGCTTCCGCTGGCGGATGGGATCATCTATGCGACGGCTCGGGAGTTCTCGGCGGAGCTGCTGACGCAGGATGCGGATCTGGAAGGCTTGCCGGGGGTCACGTATATTCCCCATCCCCTGAGGGGGAAATGACGGATGCGCTTTCGTAAATACCGATTACCAAAAATGAAATCTGATAAGCTCCTGTCCGTTTTGGCAATTGTCTTATCCGTATCACTGGCTTCGTGCGGGAAGCCCGATGGTGAAAAGATTCACCTCATAGCGGATGTGACGACGAGACCGGGATCCGGGTCGGTTCTTTTAAAGGGGAACAGGCTTTTCTCGGATCAACGGCTTTTTAAACAGATCAGGAAGCCGCTTGCTATCAGAGTGAGCACGGCTGCCATCACGGAATACGACAAGGTCACAGACGAGAGTACCGTTTACGAAGACAGCAAATTCGAAAGTGAGGTGCTACCGGGCGTGTAAACGAGATGGAGGTGCCATGCTTGATCGACCTCCTCGGAGGGCGTCACCGGATGCCCCGCAAGCATCGCCAGCGCGACGAAGCGCTTGTATTCCGTCACCACCCGCCCGGCGAAAATATGCGTTCAGCCCTGCTCACGGGCGAGACGTGCGGTGAAAGGCAGCAGGGCACCGGATCCATCAAGCTCGAAAGTCATGATCCGCCCCAGCAGGCTTTCATTTCCGGGATCGCTCAAACTGGTTCCGAATGGCAGCCGTGCCGTCGCTTGCGCAAGCAATACGAAGGGAAAATCCCGATATGGATTGCCCCGCTGCGTGTCTGAAGCCAGATTCCGGCGTAGTGAACGCCACCCCGGATCCGCCCCACAGGGAAGCCCCATGGATGGCCGGGTTGCGGGCCGCCCGGGCGAACCTCCTTCCCGGCCTGATTCTCCAGGCCGTCATGCTCGGGCTGTTGCTCGCCTATTACTTCTACCCGCCGACGACTCACCTGCTCAACCAGCTCGCCGAGCTCAAAGGGAAATGGGGCTTCGGCTACTCCGCCGTCGCCGCGGTGATCGCTGGAGCCGTGATCCCGGAAGTGATGCGCATCGTCGTGTTCCAGAAAGGGAAAATCCGTCGCGCGAACTTTTCCAACCTGCTTTTCACCGCGCCCTTCTGGTGCATGATGGGGCTGATGGTGGATGCCCTCTACCGTGGGCAGGCCATGGTGTTCGGTTCCGAGCCGTCTTTCCGGGTGGTTGCGGCGAAGGCCCTCGTCGATCAGTTTGTCTATTCAACGTTCATCGCCTCGCCGCTGACCTGCTGGCTCTACGATTGGAAAAATTCCGGATACCGAAAGGACGGTCTGCGGCGATACCTGACCGTCGCCTACGGGCGGGACGTCATCGTGCCTGTCATTTTCGCCAACTGGGGTGTGTGGATCCCCGTCGTATGCATCCTGTATTCCCTGCCATCCTTGCTGCAGATCCCGCTCTTCGCGCTGGCACTTTCGCTCTGGGTCTTGCTCTACACTTGGATCAGCGAACAGCGCGCAAGGTAGGGTCAATCCGGCTCGGTCAGCCCACTTCAAAAATCTGGCAGCCCGCCTCAGCCACACGGAAGTGAGATCTCGGGGGAAATGCGGTGTCTTGCCATGGGTTCAGTCCCTTTCAGGGGATGCGGCGCTTGCGTTTTTGATCAGGGCTGACCGAGCCGGATCATCCCTACCAATATTGAATGGCTAGGGCTCTTCACTCATCCCCCCTGCGCATCTGGAAGGGGGTGGAGGTGGTGATGGCGTGGATCAGCTCGACGAGCTTGCCATCGTGGGTTTCGAGGTGATTGACGAGGCGGTTGACCGTGACTGAGTCGTAGTATTCCACGCCACGGCCGATGGCGTAGGTGAGGAGCTTTTCGGTGACGGTGCGGTAGAGATCTTGCCTGCGCTTGTCGGCAAGGATTTCCTTGAGAGCGGCGACATTTGAGAATTGCTCGCCGGTGATAAGCTCCCCGGCGGTGTCGATGGGTTTGCCGTTTTCCATTTTTCGGAAGCGGCCGAGAGCGTCGAAGTTTTCCAGGCCGAGACCGATGGGATCCATGCGTGCGTGGCAGCCCCGGCAATCGGGATCCTTGCGGTGAATCTCCATCATCTCGCGCATGGTGGGCTTGCCTGCTTTTCCGGCATTTTCTGCCTGCTCTAGCTCAGGAACATCTGGCGGCGGTGGTGGCGGCGGGGTGCCGAGGAGGTTGTCCAGGACGAACATGCCGCGCTTGACCGGGGAGGTGCGGGTGGGGTTCGAAGTGACGATGAGGAAAGTTCCCTGGGTGAGCAGTCCGCCGCGCTCTGGGTACTCGGTGAGATCGACGGGTTGCAGTTCCTCGCCCTTCACGCCCTTGACCCCGTAGAATTCGGCGAGGCGCTCGTTGAGGAATGAGTACCGGGCGGAAATGAGTTCCTCGACAGGACGGCCGTTGTGGAGGATGAAATTGAACAGTGCGTAGGTCTCCGCCTGCATGTCCTTGCGAAGGCGGGGGTCGAAGGCCTTGGCGGCCTCAAAGTTGCTTTCTACGCCGAGTATGGTGGCTGCGGAAACCGCGACGGTGGTCACATCGCGTGCCTGCAGCCATTGGCCGACGAAGTTTTCTGTGAGCCTTTTTGAGCGCGGGTCTAGCAACATGCGCTCGACCTGGGTGCGAAGGTTGGCGCGTAGCTTTTTGTTGTATGCGAGGGACAGCAGCTCATCGTCTGGAATGGAGGACCAGAGGAAAAAGGACAGCCGTGCGGCGAGGGCGTATTCGTCGAGCGGGACGATCTTGTCTGGGTTGTTCGGCTCTGGCTGGATCTCGATGCGGAAGAGGAAACGGGGTGAGGCGAGGCAGGTCGCGATCGCCTGCTTGATGCCATCTTGGAAGGTTTTTCCAGGAAGCTTGTCGGTCTCATTGACGATGGCGACGAGGCGCTTGATATCGCGCTCGTCGATGGGGCGGCGGAAGGCGCGAGAGACGAAGGAGCGCATGATCTTGCGGGCATATGCCGTTGCTGCAGCGCGATCCTTTTCCGGTGGCGGACCATCGACGAGAATCATGCGGTAGCCTTTGGAATACTCCGTCTGGGAGCCGTCCAGCGGCCCTTGCAGGATGAGGCGCTGCAGCGAGAGGTAGAGAGCTTCCTCACCGTCGGCTGGGACTCGCTCCGGCTTCAGAGAGACAGTGATCTCGCTCGCCCCCTTGCCAAGTTTCGCGGATGCGGTGAGGTCGATGCTGCTGCGCTGGTCCCAGCCGAGGGTTGTGCGTTTCAGTTTCTTCCCGTTTGCAGAGATTTCCAGGAGCGCTTTCTCAGTGGTCGCTTCGGTGGCACCTTGAATCGAGTATTGCAGGGTGAGCTGGTATTTCCCGGCCCATTTCACCGGTATTTTGAGTTTGAACTCCGCGGCGTCCGAAAACGGGATCCAGGTCGGTGGGACGGTCGGGTTCTTGAAATCATCGGCCGGGAAGTCGACGCGCGGCACCTGCGCCGACGCATCGTCCGGCAGGGCGAGACCTACGATCTCCTCGGCGACGGTGATGTATTTCTCCATCAGCAGTGGGGAGATGGAGAGGACGTCGCCGTTGTTGTCGAAGCCGTATCCGGAGTCATCTGGGGGGAATGCCTCGGTGGTGTCGTACACGACGCCAAGGAGGTCATAGACGGCGTATCGGTATTCGTTGCGATTCAGGCGGCGTATCGTCACGCGTCCAGGATCCGGGTTATCGGGATCGAGCTTGAAAACGGTGCTCTCGATCCAGGACAGCAGTTTTTGCTTATCCGCGGAGTTTGGCTGCGCCTCGTCGGATGGCGGCATGATCTGGGAGCGGAGGTTTCTCCATACCGGGAGCCAGTGCTGCGTGTCGCCGAGGTGGGTGTTGAGATCCGTGAAGGCATCCATACGGAAATCGCCCTCGTGGGAGCCGTCGCCGTGGCAGTCAAAGCAATACTCTACGAGCAGCGGCTCAATCTCGCTCTTGTAGCCGTCGGCAGCCCGCGCGGTTGCTGCGATCAGGGAGAGCGTTGCAAAAATAGGAATTACATTCAAAAGGCCATCCCGTCTTGGTTGCGGCAACTTGGCAGCGGAACGGCGGTTTGGCAACCGGGGATGAGATGCCCGGAAATGGAAAGCCCGCAGCTCGGGGGAGCTACGAGCCTTCATGGGGGGAAGTTGGTAGAATAACCGTTGGGAACATGGCCCGAACCCCCGGGCGAGCCCAGAACATCCCTATTGCTTCGGATTAATGAAGTTTTAACCTATAGAAATGAACTGCATAGAAATCTTGTAATCGACTAGAAATCAGATGGTTACAATCTTTCATCGATTTCAAAACGAGGTTAGATATATCGAAAATTCATAACAATCGAGAATTATCGAATTCCATACTATTTTACAGATTCATCCGTTCCGCGCGAAACCAAAGGCGATCGAACCCGGCTGGACATCCGTCCCATTTTCCGCAGGGTTGCGGTTATGAGCGGATTCGATTGGAAAGGATGGCAGGGCGAGATCGAGGCGACTCTGCTGTTTGTTGTGCGTGGCGGCGAGATCCTCCTGATCGAGAAAAAGCGCGGCCATGGGGCGGGCAAGGTGAACGGGCCCGGCGGCAAGATCGATCCGGGCGAGACTCCGCTGGAATGCGCGGTGCGGGAGACCGAGGAGGAGTTGCACATTTCCGTGAAGGATGCGCGGAAAACCGGCGAGCTGTGGTTCCAGATGTCGGATTATCCGAGTATCCTCTGCCATGTTTTCCTCGGCGAGGAATTCTGCGGTACGCCGACAGAGACCGACGAGGCAGTGCCGCTCTGGGTGCCCTTGGAGGGAATTCCCTACGGGCGCATGTGGGACGATGACATCCATTGGCTGCCGCTGGTCCTGGATGGGAAAAGCATTCTCGGGAAATTCGTTTTCGACGGCGAGACGATGGTTTCGAAAGAGCTTACGGAAAAGGATTTTTGAAAGCCATCACGTCCTCGACTGCGAATACCCTTTGAGGAACCCGACGCACTGGGCGACTTCGCAAAGGTTTGTCTTCCAGTTGTGCTCGTATTCGATGGAGACGTTTCCGGCGAAGCCGTGACTCCGCACCTCGTCGAGGATGCCGGCGAGATCGATGACGCCTGTGCCGAAGGGGCGGTCGTGCGTCCATTCTCCGATCACCGCGCGATCCTTGAGGTGGAACGATCGGATTCGCGGCGCGAACTTTTTGACCGTTTCCAGCGGATCCAAGCCGCATGTCGCCCAGTGGCCGATGTCCGCGCAGAAGCCGAGGTTTTCGTGGCGACCTTCGATGGCTTTGGAAATGGTTTCCGGCTCCCAGAGTTTCGTCGGTTTCGGGTGGTTGTGGAAGCAGACCTTGATATCGTATTCAGCGGAGAGTTTCTCAAGCGTATCGATGGCGCCGATGGACTCGGTGGTGATGCCATACATGCCGAAACGCTTCGCGAACTCGAAGGTCTCGCGGGCGCGTGACTCGTCTTTGGGAACATCGGCGACCCCGTAGTTGTATGCCGTGAGGCCGAACCCATCCAGCCTTGCTGCGACGGCATCGAAGAGTGCGGTATCCATTCCTGGGTCGAGCTTCGCCTTGCCGTGGCCGCCGCCTATCACCTGCCCGGGGAACATCTCCACCCCGCCCGCCCCGGCGAGAGCCGCCATCTCGATCGCCTCGAAAAGCGTGAACTCCCTGAAGCTCCAGCACTGCACCGCGATACCGAAGCCGGCGGCGGTCATCGGTTCGCCGAGCATCGGTGCGCCCTCCGAGCGCATCGCGAGCAAGCCGGAGGCGACCGGAATCCTATTGAAAAGCCATCTGCGTATCATGGTGCGTCGTTTCACTTTGCTTGCAGCAGATCCCCTTGCAAAGAATTTCCGCGCTGCCATTTCCGGTTCGACTCCGCATGCGGGGGGTGGCATGTTTCGCGTGAAACCATGAAGTACCGGCTCCTTATCCTTTTCCTCGCGACGGTGGCGACCGCGATGTCCCACCACCTCGAGCGCGTCTGGACGGACGAAAAAGGCCGGAAAACGAAGGCCGAGCTCCTGAAGATCGAGAACAATTGCGCCGTCCTGCGGATGCCAGACGGACGCGAGTTGCCCTTCCCAATTGAGAAGCTCTCCAAAATTGACCGAGCGTTTCTTGAGAAATTCAACCTTGAAACCCACGACGACGAACCCACGGAAGGTGGAGAGGAGGCGAAACCCGGCGAAAATTTCGACGCCCCTTGGCCGAGCCGGGTTTCTTTCAAGAGCGATCCCGAAATTATCATCGTCGAGGAGAACAAGGACGAGAAGAAGTTCATCTATGAGTCCGCGAACTACCGCTACAACTGCGACGTCCGCCTCTCGAAATCGGTCGTCAAGAGCTTCGCGGTGATGTTCGAAGCGACCCATCAATTTGTCCGTGAGCTACCGCTTTCGGTGAACGGGGGGGAGAGGAAGAACGGGAAATACCAGATCATCCTGATGGAGACGAAGCAGTCTTATATCGATGCAGGCGGCCCGCCGGGGAGCGCCGGGGTGTTCATCGGCGGGAAAAACATCGTCATGGTTCCGCTCACCAGTCTTGGGGTGCGACCGGTCGGCAGCGGCTATATGCGGGACCGCGACAAATCCAGCAAGACCCTGCCCCACGAGCTTGTCCACCAGCTCACGCCGAACCAATACTACGCGTCCGGCTCGATGGGCTGGTTCTCCGAGGGCCTTGCGGAATACGTCGCCGTATCGCCTTACAGTTACGGCTCCTTCAACGTGAAGACGAATTTCAAGCCCATCGTCGAGTATGTCACCGCATACGGGAAGAAGGGCAAGGGTGGCCGTGCGATCGGCACCGACATCAAGCTTGGTAGCCTCAGGAGCTTCATGCTCCAGCCATATTCCTCGTTCACCGGCAATGCGCAGGTCAATTACGGCTGCGGCTTGCTCATCAGCAATTACTTCTTCCACATGGATCGCGAGGAAGATGGCGCGCGTATCAAGAATTTCCTCAAAGCACTGAACGCGGGCAAGCAGGGCGACGAAGCACTTGCCGTCCTGCTGGACGGCCAGACGTGGCAGGAGCTCGAGACGGACATCGCCAAGGCCTATTCGCGCAAGGGCGTGGACTTCACCTTCTCCGAATGATGGGAACTACGACAAACATCGTAGGTGCGGCTCTTCCCGCCCTCCCGGGCGTTTCGCCGGAGTCGCTTTCCGCCTGGTTTGTGGAACGGGGAGAGCCCGCTTTTCGAGCGAAGCAGATCCTCGATTGGGTCTGGAAAAAGAAGGCGACGTCCTTTGATGAAATGACGAACCTCCCCGCCCCGCTGCGGGAGAAGCTCGCCGTAAGCTTCCGCCTCACCGCCCTGACCCATGCCAAGACCCAGGGTAGCGAGGACACGACACGCAAGTTCCTCTTCCGCCTCCACGACGGGCGCTACATTGAGTCCGTCCTCATTCCCGCGAATCCCGCCCTCTACGGCGAGAAATCCGACCGCCGCACGCTCTGTGTCTCTTCACAGGTCGGCTGTGCCTACGGCTGCAAGTTCTGCGCCTCCGGTCTTGCCGGTTACACGCGGAACCTCGATGCCTCGGAAATCGCCGGGCAGGTGCTCGCGGCGGAGCAGATCTCCGGCGAGCGCGTGGACAACCTTGTGTTCATGGGTATGGGCGAGCCGATGGCGAATTTCAAAAGTCTGATGGAGGCCATCGCCCTCATCACCGGCCCGGAAACGCTGCATCTCGGTGCGCGCCACCTCACCATCTCCACCTCCGGCCTCGCCCCGCAGATCAGGAAGCTCGCGGATCATCCCCAGCAGATCCGCCTCGCGATCTCTTTCCACGGTGCCACTGACGAAGTCCGCGACCGCATCATGCCGGTGAACAAGAAGTATCCCGTCGCCGAGCTGATGGATGCGCTGGCGCATTGGAACTCGACGAAAAAGCAGAAGCTCACGCTTGAATACATCCTGATCAAGGGGGTCAACGACGAGCTCGCCCAGGCGGCCATCCTCGCCCGCCACGCCCGCAGCATTGGCGCAAAGGTGAACCTCATCCCCTACAACACCGTCGAGGGCCTGGAATGGGAGCGTCCGGCCATTTCCCACTGCCGCGCCTTCCAGGATGTCCTGAAAAAGGCCGGCGTCACCGCCACCCTCCGCATCGAGAAAGGCCACGATATCGATGCCGCCTGCGGCCAGCTCCGGCTGAAGCAGGAAACGGCCGAGGGGATCGTCTAACGGAGGGGTTGAGCCCCCACTCTGCCCCTCCACCCCCTACATAAGATTTTTTTAACCGCAACGGGAGCGCAGCGGACATGGACGAACTGGAAACTCAATCATTTCGTCAAATGAACGGGATGAACGCAGATCAAAGAGAATGAGATTTCATCCGAATTCCCACCCATAGACAAAAAGATCCAGTAAGGCGGCAACCACATCCTCCCCGGTTTTTTCACTAGCTCTGAAATAGCATCTTACAAATCCCTTCTTCCATCTGCGTTTATCTGCGGTTAAATCTCTTCAAACTCTTCCTCTTCATTAGGGTTTATCGTTTGAAATTTAAAGTTTAGCCTCACCCCCGTGCCGACCCTTCGCGAAGCCATACGATACTGGTTCAAGCTTGGCCTCATCAGTTTCGGTGGGCCGGCGGGGCAGATCGCGATTATGCACCGGGAGCTGGTGGAGAAGCGGAAGTGGATCTCGGAAAGTCATTTCCTGCATGCCCTGAATTTCTGCATGCTCCTGCCGGGGCCCGAGGCGCAGCAGCTGGCCACTTACCTTGGCTGGAGGCTGCATGGTTGGCGTGGCGGGGTTGCGGCAGGGGCGCTTTTTGTGCTGCCCTCCGCGCTGCTCCTTTTCTGCCTCGGCTGGCTCTACATGGCGGGCGGGCACCTGCCTTGGCTGGCGGCGATTTTCCACGGGTTGCTTCCGGCGGTGATCGCCGTGATCGCGGTCGCCGTTCTTAGGATAGGAGGAAAAGCCCTCCGCAGCGCAGCGCTGTGGTGCCTATCCGCGCTCTCTTTTGCTTCGATCTATTTGTTCGGTATCTCCTTCGTGTTCATCATCGTCGCCGCTGCGCTGGCGGGTTGGATCGGCCACCGGATTTTCCCCGAGCAGTTTCCTTCAGGGAAATCCCACGGCGCTGCGGATCACGATGACGAAGCGGGCTTTCTCGTGCTGCCCCCCGTCCCTCGGGCAAGCTGGAAGCGTACCCTGAAAATCTGTGCGATATGCATACTCCTCTGGATTCTGCCGGTCATCGGGCTCGGACTATGGCTTGGCTGGGGCAGCACGCCGGTCGCCCAGGGCGTATTCTTCAGTAAGGCGGCGCTCGTCACCTTCGGCGGTGCGTATGCCGTGCTCCCCTACGTCGCGCAACAGGCTGTAGAAAACTACCAATGGCTTTCTCACGCCCAGATGATGAGCGGCCTCGCCCTTGCGGAAACAACCCCTGGTCCGCTGATCATCGTGCTGGAGTTCGTCGGATTTGTCGGCGGCTGGCAGAATCCGGGGAAATTCAGTCCCCTGGCCGGAGCCACCATCGGCGCGGCGATCACCCTCTGGACGACTTTCCTGCCCTGTTTCCTTTTCGTATTTCTGGGAGCCCCGTTCGTTGAGCGGCTCCGCGATCTTCCACGCCTCGGCGCATGCCTGACCGCGATCACCGCCGCCGTGGTCGGTGTGATACTGAATCTCGGCGTCATCTTCGCCAAACACGCCCTCTGGCCAGAGTCGGATGGGCACCTCGACGTCTTCGTGGTCACTCTTGCCGCCGTAGCTTTCATCGCGATGTGGCGGTTCAAGCTGCCCTTCACATGGATCCTCACCGCCTGTGCGGCACTGGGTCTGGTTGGGGGATGGCTCGGGTTTGCGTGAGACCTGCAGCGGTTAAAATGCTTGCACGGCCTGTTTCCCGTCCCTAAAGCCTCCGCATGGCTACCGAAACCACACTCATCCTCTTCAAACCCGACGCAATCTCGAAAAACCTGACCGGCGAGGTGCTTGCCCGTTTTCAAAAGGAAGGTTTCCTCGTCCGCGGCATCAAGATGATGTCCCTCAGCGACGAGATTCTCGCCGAGCATTACTCGCACATCGCAGACATGCCGTTTTTCCCATCGGTTCGCGGATTCATGCAGGAAACACCGGTCATCGCACTCGCACTCGAAGGTGAAAACGTCATCTCCCGCGTCCGCGACCTCATCGGCCCCACCGATTCCATGGTCGCCGCCGCTGGCACGATACGCGGTGACTTCGGCTTCAAGGACGCCGATGCGAAGATGCGCAATGTCTGCCACGCCTCCGATTCCCCGGAAGCCGCAGCTGCCGAGATCAAGCGCTTCTTCAACGAAGGCGAGATCTTCTCCTACTGATTTCCTGGATCCGGGCTTCTCTTTACCGCCTCGGCGCGAAGGGCTGACCGCCGGAGGCTCTGGACTGCTGCGGTTCTTATCCGCAGCTTTTGGGGTTGGTGGGCTTTGAAAGAAGTCCGCAGGTAGCACCCGCCCGCTCCGGTCATCGACGCTTCCCGAGAGAGCTGGGAAAAAGAATCCCAGCAGTCCAAAGCCTGCGGCGCCAAGATTCCCGTCACTTGCGCTGAATCCGGTGTTGCCCGTTGCGTTTGATTTTCAGACAGTCGCGCCGTGTACGAAACAAGGATCATCGAGGCCACCGACGACGGTATGAAAGACGCCCAGAACGAGGCGGTCGCATTTCTTCAGAAAGGCGAAGTCATCGCATTGCCCACGGAGACCGTCTATGGTCTCGCCGCGGATGCGTTCAATCCCGAGGCGGTCGCGAAAATCTTCGCCGCGAAGGAGCGTCCGGAGTTCGATCCGCTCATCGTCCATATCGCTTCGTTCCAGGATCTGGAAAGGGTCGCCATCGTGCCGGAAGACATCCGCGAAACCATCGGAAAGCTCTCCAACGAGTTCTGGCCTGGACCGCTGACGATCATTCTTCCGAAAACCCCGCAAGTCCCGGATCTCGTCACCAGCGGTCTGCCAACTGTCGGCGTCCGCCAGAGCGGCCACCCGATGTTCCAGTCCATCAACAAGGCGCTTGGCAACCCCATCGCCGCGCCGAGTGCGAACCGCTTCGGGCGCATTTCTCCAACCTCCGCCTCCGCAGTGATGAAGGAGCTCGGTGGGCGCATCCCGCTCATCGTCGATGCGGGCGCCTGCAACGAGGGCATTGAGAGCACCATCATTCGTATCGAGCCGCGCGAGGGGAAAAAGCCGATTTTCTACCTCCACCGTGCCGGCCCGATCACCAAGGAGCAGCTCCAGAAATTCGGCAAGGTCGAGAAGGTGAAGCCCGGTGAGAAGCTGCAGGCACCCGGCCAGCTGGCAAGCCACTACGCCCCGCTCACCCCGTTCCGCCTCATTTCAAAGCCAGATGATTTCACCCCAGAGCCAGGCAAGACTTACGGCCTACTCAGCTACAAGGGCGAGGAGGGCGGCGAATTCGTCCGCATGCACCGCTGGGACAGTGTTGTCGCGCTCAGTCCCGGCAGCGGCAAACTGTCCGAGGCCGCGATTCGCCTCTTCTACGCGATGCGCGAAATGGATGAGATGGGTCTCGATGAAATCATCGCCGAACCCCTCAGCGAGGTCGGCCTCGGCGTAGCGATCATGGACCGACTGAGAAGGGCTTCGGCATGAAGGCCATTTCATGGTTGGGGCTTTTCGCCATTATTGCATCCGCTACCTTGCAAGGTGCGGAGAAGGAAGAGCGCCCGAACATTCTCGTCATCCTTGCGGACGATCTTGGCTACTCGGATCTTGGCTGCTACGGAGGGGAGATCCGCACGCCGAATCTCGATACGCTTGCATCGGACGGGCTGCGTTTCACACAAACCTACAACTCCAGCCGCTGCTGCCCCTCGCGGGCCAGCCTACTGACTGGGCTCTACCCTCATCAGGCGGGTATCGGGCGCTTCGTAGGTGGTGGCAAGTTGCCAGGCTACCGGGGGAAGCTTACGGAGCGCTGCGTCACTATCGCCGAAGTGCTTCGTCCGGCTGGCTACGGCACTTATGCATGCGGGAAGTGGCACGTGAACAATCCGGGTCCGATCGAGCGCGGGTTCGATGAGTTCTACGGGTTCGTCCATGGCTATGCGATCGACTCATGGAATCCGTCCATGATGATCCGCCTTCCAGAAGGGCGGCCGCAGAGAGCCTATCCCGAAGGAGAATATTTTGCTACGGACGCGATCACCGACCACGCGCTGGATTTCCTAGAGCTTGCCCGGAAAAAGGATCAACCATGGCTGCTGTATGTGGGATACCAAGCGCCGCATTTCCCGGTGCAGGCACCACCTGAATTGAGCGAAACCTATCTCGAAACCTACTCGAAGGGATGGGATTTGATCCGTGCGCAGCGACTCGCAAAGATGAAATTGCTCGGCCTCGTCGATCCCGCCTTGCCGCTGCCTCCCCGCGCCCCGATCGACCGAATTGATGTTGCGAAGCGTAATGGTTCGATGACTCCGAATGGGATGAATCCCGCGTGGAAATCACTGGACGCCGGACGCCAGGCGGATCTCGCCAGGCGCATGGCCGTCTACGCAGCGATGGTCGACAACATGGATCAGAACATCGGGCGGTTGGTCAAAGATCTCCGTGAACAGGGGGAACTCGACAACACACTTATCCTTTTTCTAAGCGACAACGGAGCATGCGCGGAGTGGGAGCCGTTCGGCTTTGATCTGAACGCGGCGGACTACTCTGAAAACAAGCCGGGATTCGGTATCAGCACGAGCACTCCGAAAAAGCCGAATGTGCGGCATCGCGGCGAAGAGCTCGCTGCCATGGGCGGACCCGGCAGCCTGTTCAGTTACGGCTCCGCATGGGCGAACGTCTGCAACACTCCGCTTTCGCTCTACAAGCACTATGCGCACGAAGGCGGCATCCGCACTCCGATGATCGCTCACTGGCCCGCCGGAATCAAGAAACCGGGAGATCGTCCGCATGTTACCCATCTCATGGATATCATGGCGACCTGCCTTGAGCTCGGTAAGGCGGAGTATCCGGGTTATGAGGGTGCCAAGATCCTTCCGCCCGAAGGCCGCAGCCTTGTCCCGGCATTTGCCAACAAGCCGGACAAGCCGCGCACACTTATTTTCGAGCACGAGCACAACGTCGCGATCCGCCAGGCCGATTGGAAGCTGATTTCCGAAAACGGCCTCGGGAAAACCGGAATACGCCCGGGAGCCGTATGGAGCCTGTATGATCTCTCGAACGATCCCTCCGAGCAGCATGACCTCGCGCCGGAGCAACCCGAACGCGTCAAGGCGATGACCGCGGAATTTCTCAGCGAGGCGAAGAGAACCCTCGTCCTGCCTGCGCCGTAAAGCCGGGGTGGTGTTCCTCGCACCCCGGGTTCCTTCGGCCGGATGGGAGGGAAGGCACAGGGAAAGCAACAATAGGATGTTTTTTCAGATGCATTAATTTCATCGCATAGTGATACGGGACGGCGTTGCCGATCTGTTCACCGGATTATGTGCGGAATGGCGAAAGGCTCGCGCCAAGCCGCCAAAGTCGGGACGGCTTGGAAAGCAAGGAGGGGCTGCTTTCTGCTGCCCGACAACCTCGGCTATTTCGCTCCATTCTTATTTGAGGGATGAGTTTTGATTTTCGTGTCCCTCTATTTGCCTCCGGCTATCTCCACTTCGTTCCGGTTCCGCTGCGCTCCGGTTGGCAGCAGAATGCAGCCACTCCTTGCGCGATCGGAGATCGCCACCGCAGTCAGCCCTGCGGGCCGCGGATGGCGAAACACACGGGGCTCCCGCCATCGGATCTCTAGAGGGGCGACCGAAGGTCACCGCTACTCTTGCGGGACGTGTGGTTCGAAGGTCATGGAGCGTTCGTGCTCGCGAGCCTTGGCGGCGCGGCGGGATTGCTGGTGGAAGTGCTCCTGGGCGCGGAAGGGTTTTTCGCCCTTGGCGGGGTTGATTTTTTGGGAGGTGCCGTCGGGGAGGATGCGGTAGGCATTCTGGTTGTCCTTGAAGAAGGCGTCGAGAATGCGGATGAGGCGGCGCTTGATGATTTTCTGTTCGATGGGGATCATCAACTCAACGCGTTTCTCGAGGTTGCGCGTCATCCAGTCGGCGGAGGCGATGAAGACCTCTGGGTCGCCGCCTTGGTGGAAATAGAAGAGGCGGGCGTGCTCTAGGAAGCGATCGATGACGGAGACGACTTCGATGTTTTTCGAGAATTTTTTCCCGGGGATGAGGCAGCAGATACCGCGAACGTTGAGCTTTACCTCAACTCCGGCCTGGGAGGCTTCGTAGAGGGCGGCGATGATTTCGGGATCCTGGAGGGAGTTTGTCTTGGCGATGATCTTTGCGGGGAGCCCCTGCTTGGCGCGTTCGGCTTCACCGGCGATGAGGTCGAGCAGGCGCGGCTTCATGGCGGAGGGTGCGGGGATGAGGCGCTGGAAGCGGAGGAGTTTTGAGCGGCCGGTGACGGCGTTGAAAAGGAGAGAGGCATCGTTGCCATACTCCGCCTTGCAGGTGAGGTAGGAGAGATCCGTGTAGAGCCGCGAGGTGGTCTCGTTGTAGTTCCCCGTGCCGAGGTGGACATAGCGACGGATGTGGCCGGATTCGCGGCGCAGGACGAGACAGACCTTGGCGTGGGTTTTGAGGTTTTTCACGCCGTAGACGATCTGTGCGCCGGCGCGCTGGAGTTCGTCGGCGCGGTTGAGGTTTCGCGCTTCGTCGAAGCGGGCCTTGAGCTCGACGAGGACGGTGACGTGCTTGCCGTTTTCCGCAGCCTTGATGAGAGCGTCGATGATTCGGGACTGGCGGGCGGTGCGGTAGAGGATCTGCTTGATCGCAATGACATCGGGGTCCGCAGCGGCCTCCTCAATAAGGCGGATGACGGGGTCGAAGGATTCGTAGGGATGGAAAAGCATCACATCGCCGGCGGCGATCGTCTCGAACATGGATGCACTGGGGGTGATGGATGGGGAGCTCTGCGCCGGCCAGTCCTCATCACGGAGGTGGTCGTAATCCGGCAGGAAGGCCATTTCCATGAAGGAGGCGAGCCCGAGCGGGCCAGCGTGACTATAGATTTCTTGGGCGCCGGACGAGGTGACGGTGCGAATCATGCGCGAGAGGTCGCGCGGGGCATCGGAGCGGATTTCAAGGCGCACTGTATCGGCGAAGCGGCGGGCGGTGAGAACGTCCTCCATTTCGTCCGCGAGGTCGATCGCGTCTTCTTCCTGGACGGCTATATCGCCATTGCGGGTGACGCGGAAGGCGGTGGTGGCGGTGATGCTCTCGCCGGGGAAAAGGCGGTCCGCGTGGGTCGCGACGAGATCCTCGATGAGGATGAAGGCATTGGTTTCGCCATCCGTCTGGACCGCAATGCGGCGCGGCAGATTCTCGTGGATGGGGATGAGGACGTGGCGCGTCGTCTGATCGGCGGGGTCGAAAAGGCGGCAGGCGAGGACGATGTGCAGGGCCGGGACGGTGGGCGGGGTGCCGTTCTCATCCATGGCCAGCGG
>CAJQKQ010000086.1 GCA_905478925.1 uncultured Verrucomicrobiales bacterium | reverse complement strand
TCCTCGGCGGTGATTGGTTGACCCGCCTTTTCGCGGGCGGCGGAAACATCGAGGGCGTTCTGCGCCATCTCCGGAGAGACGATGTCCCCGCTTGAATTCCCGAATCCGTTGCGGATGTAAGTCATCAGTGTGGCCAAATCGTCGGCGCTCAAAGCGGCGCCAACAGCCGGCATGACACCGGCACCGTATGTTTTACCGGTACTCGTCGGCCCTTGCAGACCGTTGAGGATAATCATCGCGAGTTTCTGAGTATCGCCGTTGACCCACTCGGAGCCTGCCAGCGAAGGATAGTTCGCGTCGCCCTTGCCGGTGGAGCCGTGGCAGCCGCTACACAAAGAATAGATCTTCGCACCCTTACCGCTGTATGCGGCCAGTGCGGTCTTCGGTTTCGGCCCCTCGTCGGCACCGCCGGGTGCTTTGCCGCGCACGTAGCCTTCCTTGAAAGTGCTGTCGTAGGAGAAAAGCGTTCCAGCATCACCGAGGACACCACCGGCGATGAGCAGGACGATGCCGCAGGCGGCGATCATCCACAGCGAGACAGGCTCATGGCCGTTGTCTGCAAGGCGCTTCTCGCGGGCTGCTGCGGCCGTTTCACGTTCAACCCGGCCATGCGCCTGGGTGACGTTGATCGATTCGTCGAGGTCGGGTTTCGGATTCTGACTGGGCGAAGACATGTTAGGAAGTTGCTAGGAAATTTTGCGGTGAACGACTTTGGTTCAGGGAGCGGGAACCTCTGCCGGAGCAGCAGCGGGAGCAGCGGGAGCAGCGGGAGCAGCGGGAGCAGCGGGAGCAGCGGCGGGAGCAGCTTCTGCCTCCGGTGGACCGAAGTTGAGGGAAGCTGGAACGGGTTGGTCCTTTTTGAGCGAAAGAAGATAGGAAACGAGCGCCCGCGCATCGGGACCGGGGACGATCTCCATCCCTTCCTCAACCGGGAACGGAAGAGCATCATCCGAAGAGTTGCCCTTGATCTCGTTCTCCTCGAAGAGGAAACGGAAAGAAGGACAGGTGGAATTGCGGCGATCGGGCTTCCAGCGGGGATTATAGAGGTGGGCGAAGAGCCATTGCCCGGGCTCGGTGCCCTTCGCATAAATGGCCTCGATGCGGCGACCGAGGTTGGAGAGATCCGGGCCGATACGCGATATCCCGATCTGGGCGAAATCCTCACCGGCGAAGTCGAAGGCATTGGTTTCCCTGCGGGTGTCGCCACGGACTTCATCAAATTGAAGTCCGCCCCAGTCCGGGCGGAACATGTCGTTGCCCGCGTAGGTCGGGCGCACCAGCTGAGTGTGGCACTGGTAGCAACCGTTCGCCGCATAGACCTCGGCACCATCCGCGATACGACCTGCACGCTTCGGGATGAAGACGGCGTTGGTGCCATCCCCTTCCTCCATCGCGATGGGTTCGAGTGCCCGCATCTTAATGTAAGGGACGATGACGATGGCGAGCCATGCCACGCCGAAGCTGGCGGAGAGGCTGAAGATGAATGTGCGGAAGCTCATTGGGGAAAATTTTAAACTCTAAATTTTAAATTCTAAAACCGTATCAGTGGGTGGCGGAAGCGGTGCCGGGGCCGCAGTTATCAATATGACCTTCTCCACCGTGCGGGCTGTCGCCGTGGCCGTGGTCGGAGACAAGCAGGGTCGGGTGCATGCTGCGACGACCGAGGCGCAACCACATCACCGTGAGATGCATGAAGAAGAAAATATTGGAGAACAGGATGAAGCACCAAGAGATGGTTATCGCCCACCCGTAGTTAACGGCGCGCTCAGCGGCGGATTCCTGCCATGGCTGGTCGAAGGCCTCTTGGCCGATGCCCTGCTGCAAGCCACCGAAAATCGCGGCGATGGCGATGATCATGATGCCGTAGATCGAGAAGAAGAAGTGCATCTTGATCAGGCGGCGGGAAAGCCACTCGCGGCGGGTGACGCGGGGAACGATGAAGTAGATTGCGCCGAACATCACGAAGCTGAAGAACGCGTAGAGGGCTAGTATTTCAAAGCCGTATCCTGACATGGAAAACTGGGAGAGTTGCATGGTCCATCCGGGGATATTCAGGAACACCGCCGCGACGGCCATCACGATGAGTCCGACAACCCCGGCCATGGTGAAGCGGAGGGTCGGGCTGTGGTTCGCCACATCCGGATCCGCCGTGGCCGTGCGCAAAATATTCACTGCAGCGGTGAACGCAGGAATGAAAAACAGGACTGTCGCCGTCGCCCCGACATAGGGGAGGAAATACGGGATCGGCGCTCCGGTGAGCTTCTGCATCCCTGCCCAAGGCATAATCACCGCCAGCGACCAAAATCCGAGTTTCGCGAGAGAATAGCTGTGGATCGGGCGACCCGTCACCTTGGGGGTCAGGTAAAATGCGGTTCCGAGAGCAATCGGGGTGAAGAACAGGAAGATCAGCGAGGACTTATACCAAGCGTTGATACCCGCCGCCATCACCGGGTTTCCAGGCATAACATGGAGAAGGACGTTCGCGGTGATGAACACCCAAGGGAACCAGATCATCGCGGCCATCAGATACCACTGAGAGATGTAGACGTGCCCCGCGGGACGCACCTTGAACTGGACGAAGGACCAGATCACGATCGCGAAGTAGGCGAGCAGCATGACCGGCCATGTGAAAGCCGGGAACTCCATCCATGACATCCCTGTGCCGTATCCAGCGAGAATGCCGAGGACGCCGACGGAAATACCGAAGTTCCAAATATGACCGGCGGTGAGGATCAGCCCCGAGGCACGGCACTCCTGGCGGGAAAGCCGGGAAAGCATCCAGACGATCACTCCGAAGGCCGCTTGGAATCCCCATCCGTAGACCAAGGCGTTCACATGCGCCGCCTGGGTGCGACCGTAGGTGAGCCACGAGCAACCGTCCATAAACCCCGGAGAATGCACCTTTGCGGAGGAAATAATTCCGAGGATCAGCGAGACCGCGAGCCATGCGGCGGCGCTGGTCAGGAAAAACATCACGGGGTGGCGCAACGAACGGTCGATGCCCGCGCTCAGCACGGCATCCTGTTCGGTGGTTGGGGAAGTTTGGGAAGACATCGGGCTAGAAAAAGTAGTTACGGCTTGGTGAGTTCTTCGACGGTGAGCTGCGGCTTGCCGACTTCACCGCGCATCGCGGCGACCTGCTCTGGCTTCACGGCGGACGCCTTGTTGCCGAAACTGTTCCGTATGTAGGTCAGTGCACCGGCGATCTGCTCGTCGGTCTGGTAGCCCATCGGAGTCATACCTGCAGGAAATTCATATACCTTTCCGGCAATCTCGATCGGCCCCTTGAGTCCGCGCAGTTGGATCAGAATCAGGTTTGAGACCGGGCCAGTGACCCACTCGGAACCGGCAAGTGGCGGACCGGCTGGTCCACCCTCCCCGTTCTGGCCGTGGCAGGCACCGCAGACGAGGAACTGGGTTTTTCCAATCTCCATCTGGGCGGGATCGATGGGCGCATCCGCGTCTTCAGGGGGAGCGTCGATCGCAGTAGTATCCACCGGGGGAGCATCGGCGAGTGCCATGGCGGTGTCGGAACCCGGAACCATCTGCTCGGGTTTCTTGATGGCGACAGGCTTGGATTCGGAAAGAGTTTGGGCAACAGCTTCCACAGCGGCACCGATCTGCTCCTTGGAAAGGAATGCCTGCTGCGACGCCTGAACCTCATCGCTGATTTCGTAGCGGATTTTACCGGCGGCATCTTCGGGCTCCTCACCCTTGCGGAACCAGCCTGCAAGCGCACCGATCCCGAGAATCAGCAGCAGCAGGACGGCGAAGAGCGTGAGGATACCCAAGCCATCGAAGAAGGCTTTGATACGGATCAGGGGATTGTCGCGGGTGGGGTCCATGGTTGGAAAAGATCAGTTGGAGAGGTTCGCGGATTCGAGAATGCGCGGGTCGCGGTTCGGGTAGAGCGAGTGCTGGCCAAGGGCGCGGAGAAGGAAGAAAACGAAAGCAGCGCCGATCGTAACGAAGGCGAGGATATCTCCCCAGAAGGCCCCGGGAATAGAGACGCTGATCTCACCGAATGTCTTCGGATCGATTTTCCCAAGGGAAATGCCACGTTCCGGGATGGTGATGAGGTAGTGGTCGAGTGCGTGCATCACTAGCGTGTAGACGGCAACGATGGAGAGGTATTTCGGGTTCTTCTTCAGCCATGCCTGGAGCAACACGACGAAGGGCACGACGAAGTGACCGAAGACTAGGACGAGCATCCCGATGTTCCAGTTGCCGGTGTTCCGGACGAGGAAGTAAGAGGTTTCCTCGGTGATGTTCGCATACCAGATGAGGAAATACTGGGAGAAGGCGATGTAGGCCCAGAACACCGTGAAGGCGAACAGCAGCTTGCCCATGATGTGGAAGTGCTCAGGACCGGTGACGTTCTTCAGGTGCCCTTGGCTCTTCAGCCAGGTGCAGACGAGAATGATGACGGCCATCGAGTTCAGGGTCGATCCTGCAAACAGATAGACACCCCACATGGTGGAGAACCATTTGTAATCGAGCGCCATCACGAAATCGAAGCCGGTGAAGGTGATGGTCAGCGCGAAGATGATGAGTGTGTAGGTCGAGTGCTTGCGAGCCATGAAAAGGCGGGCGATGCCAGGCTTCGGATCCGTATCCTGATCGGTTGAGAGTTTCCTGAGGAAATAGATGATTCCGGACAGGCCGACTCCGTAGAAGATGAACCGACCGACCCAGAACGCGATATTCATGAACCAAGCCTTGCTGTAAAGGAGGTGATCCGTGTGATGGAGATACTCCTTCATCGACTCACCTTCGGGAGCGGCGCGGTGAATGTTCATCCACTCGTAGAGGTATTGGTTCACCTGCGGGAAAAGCAGCGGGAGACCGAAAAGGAACACCCATGGATAGGTCGATCCGAGGTTCTCGAAAGTCCGGCGGACCGAAGTCCCCCACCCCGAGTTCGAGACATTGTGGAGTAGCGTCCAGAACACCCCACCAATGGAGAGCGTGAGGAAGAAGTAGTAAGCGAAGACCCAGGAATAGGCGTATGTGCCCTGGAAGTGTTTGCCAAGAGCTCCGAAGAGTCCGAGCAGGCTGATGAGCGTGCCGATTCCGGCAATGCCGAGGCAGATGGTCTTCACCTTGGCGACCTTCGAGTTATCGAGGTGGTCGCCGTTGATGGCTATGTCGGAGGATGTTACGTGATGGGACATCTGGGGAAATTATTTAGCTGCGGTGGCGGCTTCTTTTGCTGCTTGGAGCGTGCGGACGTAAGCGATGATCGCCCAGCGGTCGTGGACAGGGATGTTCGCGCCGTAGCCGCCCATCTGACCCTTGCCGTGGGTGATGACCTCGAACAGGCGGCCATCCGGGTATGTGGCGGACTGAAACATATCGAGGTGGAAATTTGCAATGGCGGGGACGCCGAACTTGCCGGTGATCCCCTGCCCGTTTCCGGACATACCGTGGCAGGCGGAGCAGAAAATTCCGTAGCGTTCCTCGCCGCGCCGAATCAGTTTACCCGCGGTTTCGGTAGTGAGTTCCAGTTCCTCCGGCATCCCAGTGCCGTAGTAATCGCCGACGTGGCCGGTGTAGTAATATCCGGCTTCGCCGCCGAACTCATACTCGGGGATTCCGCCGATTTCCTTCGCGCCTTCCTCATTGAAGCCGCGCGGCTGCGTTTCAGTCACCGGAAGGCGTCCGCCTTGGCGATCCGCAAAGAACGTGCTCGGTGCCTGCGCCAAGAGCTTGTCCTGGTTGTCCATATCCGGGAAGACTTGGATCGGCGGCTTGGTGAATTTCTGGCCGCGGAAACCGCCGATACCGACAGCGAGGACGGCTAGCAGGGCGTATGTTAGGAAGAAATAGCGCATGGCTGTTTGAAAATTGTGCGGGTGAAAGGGTGGTTAGTTCTCTTCCTCTTCGACGAGTTCGATGTTCTCCCCGCCGATCTCGGCGAGCAGGTCTTTGGTGCCGTCCGGGCTGAACTTCGCGTCGCGAGCCTCGATGGCGATGAAGAAGCCATCGTCGGTGGCGCGGTGGAATTGCTTGCTGGCGAAAAGCGGGTGGTTCAGGCGCGGCAGCTGGATCAGTCCGAGCAGGCCGAAGAGCACCGTGAAACCGGAGAACAGGATGGTCAGCTCGAACATCACTGGGAAGAACGCCGGGATCGTGAAGATATTGGTCGGCTTCGCCTGCACCACGGTCGGGTAGATCACCACCTGGGTGGTGTAGGCGAGCGCGAAGGCGGTGGCACAGCCGGTGAGGCCGCCGAAGAACACGAACCATGGCAGCACGGAACGCTTCAGTCCCATTGCTCCGTCGAGGCCGTGGACGGGATAGGGCGTATAGCAGTCCCATTTGCGGAAACCCGCGTCACGGACCTGCTCCGCCGCCTTGTAAAGGGCGGAGGCGCTTTTGAATTCGGCGAGGTAGCCGTAGACTCGTTTGCGTGTGGTGCTCACTGTTGTGATTCGGAATTAGGGGTTGGGAAATCGGATTCAGGCCTTCTCGGAGGTAAGCTCCTTCTGGTAGGCGTCGATATTTTCAGCACCCTTGTCCGGGTGGGATTCGTTATCTTCGAAGTGCGGGTCACTCTCCTCCTTCGCCCATTTCACCTCGGCGATATTGATGCATGGGAGGAAACGGAGAAACACCAGGAACAGGGTAAGGAACATCCCGATCGTGCCGACGAAGAGCAGCTGATCCTGGCCGGATGGTGAGAAGGTTTTCCAATCACCCGGCAGCCACATACGGGCGAGGGTGGTGACGATGATCACGAAGCGCTCGAACCACATTCCGACGTTGACGAACATCGCCACGATCATAACCACCCAGAGGTTTTCCCGGCAATACTTGAACCAGAAGACCTGCGGGGAAAGCACGTTGCAGGTCATCATCATGGCGTAGGCCCACCAGTAGGGGCCGGCGATGCGGAACTTGAAGGCGTCCATCTCGTAGATCGCACCGGAGTAGAAGGCGACGAAGAGCTCCATCAGGTAGGCGTATCCGACGATCGTGCCGGTGAGCAGGATGATCTTCGCCATGTTGTCGATGTGCTTCATCGTGATCATGTCCTGCAGGCCGTAGATAAAACGGGCAGGGATCATGATGGTCAGCACCATTGCGAAGCCACCGAAGATGGCGCCGGCAACGAAGTATGGAGGGAAGATCGTGGTGTGCCAGCCGGGAACCACGGAGGTGGCGAAGTCGAAGGAGACGACCGAGTGGACGGAGAGAACCAGAGGGGTAGCAAGGGCAGCGAGAAGCAGGTAGGCCATTTCATAGTGGCTCCACTGACGGTTACCACCGCGCCAGCCGAGGGCGAAAATCCCGTAGAGAACCTTGCGGATACCGGGCTTGCAGCGGTCGCGGATCGTGGCGAGGTCAGGCACCATACCGAGGAACCAGAAGATCAGCGAGATGGTGAAATAGGTCGAGACTGCGAACACGTCCCACAGCAGCGGCGACTTAAAGTTCTGCCAGATCGCATTGGCGTTCGGGATTGGCGCGAGGAACCATGCGAACCATACGCGGCCGACGTGGAAGGCGGGGAAAATGCCCGCGCACATCACCGCGAAGATTGTCATCGCCTCGGCGGCGCGGTTGATCGATGTCCGCCAGTTCTGTCGGGTCAGGAAAAGAATGGCAGAGATCAGCGTTCCGGCGTGGCCGATACCGATCCAGAAAACGAAGTTCACGATGGGCCAGCCCCACATCACGCGGTTGGTGTTTCCCCAGACGCCGACACCCGTGGAAATGAGGTGGAACAGCCCGCCGCCGACACCGATCAGGGCGATCAGTGAGGAAGGAAGGAACAGCAACCACCAGAGGAGCGGCTGCTTGTTCTCGATGATCCCGCAGATCCGATCCGTGATCCAGTGATAGGAGCGGTCGTTCAGGATCAGCTTTTCGCGCTTCAGGACCGGGAGCTTAACTCCGGCGTCCGTTTGCGGGGCGGTTTCTGTGGATGAGGCCATTGTGAAAGTGAAATCGTGAGGTCTGTAAAATGGGGATCAGGCCATGTTGATCGTTGCCTGACCGATGAATTTCGCATCGGGCATGTCCGGATTCGGGTTCTTCACTCGCGCCAGGTAACTGGTGCGCGGTGCGGTGCCGATGTAGTGGAGGAGGTCGTAATTACGTTCGAGCTTCTTCGCACGTCCCATCTCGGAAGACTTTTCGTCGAGCAGATTGCCGAAGGCGATCGCTTCTGCTGGGCAGGCGTCCTGACAGGCGGTCTTGACGGAATCCACGGGGATACGGAGCGTCTTGTCGCCGATGGAGACTTCCGGGGAAAGCTTTCCGGAGGCGAGAACTTCCTGCTTCTGGCCGCGCTTCTGGCGAATGACCGCGTCCTTGATCCGCTGCACACAGTAAGTGCACTTCTCCATCACGCCGCGCATGCGGACGGTGACGTTCGGGT
>CAJQKQ010000085.1 GCA_905478925.1 uncultured Verrucomicrobiales bacterium | reverse complement strand
CCAGCGTAGGGCGCGGACAGCCTTTCGGGCACCTCGACAGGGGGGAATGCGCGCTTCTGGGATTGCCTCTTGTCGGCTTTCCCCATCAGCCAGCCGAGTCCCATCCCGCAGAGCGCCAGCAGCGAAAGCGCGCCGATGGTAGCCAGAGCTAGCCTCAGGGAACGGCCTCCCTCCACCGGAGCCTTCTTGCGCTTAAAATATTCCTGAAGGTTCGTCCCGATCTCGGTGACGAGGGTTTCCAGGTAAAGTTCCTTGGTTTCCGCGCCCGCCGCGGCTTTGAGAGCTTTGGAGATGTTGTCCACCAGTTCATAAGCGGGAACGCCCGCTTTGTTTTCGATCAGGCCTTCACTGGCGTCGAGCCCGCGGCCGAAACCCATTTTCCGGGTATCCGATTCAAAGACGATCACCAGCCCGCCGCCGTCCGGCAGCCATTCCTGTTGGAGCCGCGATGCAAGGTCGGTCGTGGAGGTGGAGATCAGCGCCTGCTCGAGGATCACGTAGAGCTGGTAGCCGTGCTGGGTTTTCAGATCCCGGATCTGCTCGATAATACGTCGCTGGGCACTTAGGTTTTTACTGAGCACGCCATTCTCATCGGAAAACCCGCTGGGCGGGGGCTCCGGGATATCGGAATCGGGCAGCCGTTGCGCAGAGAGCGCCCCTGCCAACAACGCAAACAGAGCACATATCAGAAAAAAGCTTCTCTCCGAAGCAGTGTTCTTTTTCCCGCCCTTGCTGACAACCATGAAAAGCACCGGTTGTGGCAGGATTTCCCTCTTCCATGCTGCGCCTGTCCCCGTCTAACTCCGTCCATGCGCGTTCTCGCCATCGACCCCGCCGTCCGCAACACCGGTTACGCCATCCTCGAAGGGGATCCTCGCAAGCCGTCCGTGCTCGGTTACGATGTGATCTCGATCCCAGCGAAGATCCCGCAATCCGCCGCCCTCTCCGCGATCCGAACCCATCTCGTCCACCTGATCGAAAAACATCAACCGGACGAGGTCGCCGTCGAGGGCATCATCTTTGTCCAGTCGCACCGCACGGCGATCTCGATGGGTGCCGCCCGCGCTGCCGCCCTCATCGCCGCAGCGGACCACGGACTGCAGGTCTACGAATACGCTCCAAGGAAAATCAAGATGGCGGTTGTCGGCAAAGGCACGGCGGACAAGGCGCAGGTCGCATTCATGGTGCGCGCCCTGCTGGGGCTTGCCGAGACGCCGCCGCCCGATGCGGCGGATGCCCTTGCCATCGCACTGGCCCATCTCCAGGCATCAGATCCGCTGCGCGCGAAGCTGCTCGACCGCAGGTTGGTTTGATCTTTGCAGGTGACGGGTTAGCTTTGTCCTATGACTGACTGGAATAACCGATACCAAATCGGCGACACCCCATGGGAAAAGGGTCGCCCCGCGCCTCCCTTGCTCGAAGTCCTCGGGAGGCTTGGAACGGACATCTGGGGAAGCCGCCCGGTTCTCGTGCCCGGCTGCGGATCCGGTCACGATGTCCGCGCCATAGCCGCCGCAGGCCTTTCACCTGTTGGGATTGATCTCGCACCGCTGGCCATCGCTTCTGCGGATTTTTATCCCAAGGCCGGTGATGAAACCTATGAGAAGGCCGATTTTCTCGATTCCGGTTGGAGGGAGGGGAAATCTTTTTCCGCTGTCTGGGAACACACCTGCTTCTGCGCGATCAATCCCTCCCGTCGCGAGGATTACGCGCAGGCCTGCGCCGATCTCATCGAACCCGGCGGACGCCTGATCGGGGTCTTTTTTCTCACCCCCAACGAACCGGGAAAAGAACAGGAGGGGCCACCGTTCAACTCCACGATCTCCGAAATCGACGGCATCTTCGCACCGTGGTTCGTCCGCGAGCACGACTGGGTTCCCGAAAACACATACCCCGGCCGGGACGGCCAGGAGTGGGTCGCGGTTTTCCGGCGGGAATGATGTGCCGCTTTCTGCTTGCTCATTTCATGCGATCTCCGACAAATCACATCCGATGAAGCTGCTCTTTCTATGCATTGCCTGCGTTTTCTTCGCCTCATGCGCCGCGCCGTCCGCCCCGCCTCCCGGCATGCCTTTGGACCGGGATCAACCTGATCAGCCGGCTGAACCTGTCATCACCAAGGTTACGAGATGAGCTTGTCTCCGGAAATACGGATCATCCCGGAGCCAATTCTCTACGCGGATGGCCTTGCGCTGCAGCAAAAGACGGTCGAAACGATACTCGCAGGGGAGGGGGGCGATACGGTTTTCCTCCTTGAGCACGAGCCTGTCTATACGATCGGCCGCCTCCGCGATCAATCCTCGCTCCGAGCTACCGCCAGCCTGCCTCATCCGGTTTTCGAGACGAACCGCGGAGGGCAGGCGACCTACCACGGACCCGGCCAGCTCGTTGGCTACCCCATCCTCGACCTTAATCCGAGGGGTCGGGATCTCCACCTACACCTCCGAATCATCGAGGACGCACTCATCGCCGCCTGTGCCGATTTGGGCGTGGGTGCGGGTCGTCGCGATGGAATGACGGGCGTATGGGTGGAGGACAGGAAACTCGCTTCCATCGGTGTCGGCGTGCGTAAATGGGTTTCCATGCATGGCTTCGCGATCAACGTCACCCGGGAATCCCTGCCGCCGTTCCTCTCCATTACTCCGTGCGGCCTCGATGGGGTTTCGATGACCTGCCTTGAGGCGGAATCGTCCATTCCGGTCACAATGACGGCCGCCACCGGAATGATTGCCAAACATCTTCTGGCCTGTTTTGCATAGCTTTCTTGATTCGGTCGAATATCATCCCGATAAGCCGTTTGGCAGGCGGGTAGCTAAAATACCCATGAACGGCCTTCCACCCCTTAATGTAAATCCTCCAAGTATTTTGCCATGAAAATTAATCAACTTTCGCGTTCCCGCGGCTTCACCCTGGTGGAGCTTCTCATAGTCATCGCCATGATTGCCGTTCTCGTATCCTTGGGTGCCACGGCGGTATTTCGCCTCCGGAAATCCGGGGACAAGGTGGTCGTGACCAACAATCTCAGGCAGATCCAGACCGCGAATATAAACTATGCCGCGGATCATAACGGGATGTTCGTTCCGCCAAAAGTGGAGATAGGAGAGGAGATAGGAGGGGAGCCCAGCACTGAGCCCTATCAGTGGTTTGAAAATCCGGATTTTATCAGCCAGATCAAGAGCGCGGAAGCTACCTTCACGTCTGCGGGAATTGATACCTCCCTGGAGATTGGCCTCATGGATCCGGCCGTCGTGCGCGAGAGGGCTGCAGGTTACGAATCACTTGAGTCAAGCTATGGCTACACCACGCCCGAAAACGCTGGTGCCGTCCGCCAAGCACAAATCGATGATCCGGCGCGCACGGCGGCTTTCATCACCGCAGACGCTGCCTTCGCGGATTTCGGATCAAAAGCTAATATCGCATATCGCTACGGCGGCAAGGCGATCGCCGTATACTACGATGGCCATGCACAGCCTGTCAGCCGTGCCGATATAACGGGTTCGGCGGCGACCGATGCCTTCTGGCCGCCCGTGGAAACGGCAACGCCCTGAGAACCGGTTTGTTCGGATCGCCAGGTGCTCAGGGAAGTTCCTTGATGCGGAGATTCCTCCAGCGGACGTCCGTTGCGCCACCTGAGTGCACCTGCATGCCGAAGAATCCCTCGGCGGTTGCATCCTTCGCGTCCTTGTCGGTGAAATCGACTCGCTTCTCGCCGTTGAGGAAAATCTGCACGTGGTTGCCCTCGCAGAGGATGCGAATCTCATTCCACCCCTCCCACTTGAAGACATCACCACCCTGCTTGGTGAAGGCCGCGCATTGAGCCTTGTCTTTCTTGTCCGGGAACAGCCAGCCGCGCCGTGCCTCGTCGTAGAGCCCGGCCGTCCACGAGCGGCCCTTGCCGTTGTCGTGCTCGCACTGGTATCCGTAAACCCGGCCGTTGCCATCCTTCGATTCCTTCTGCAGGGCGCGGAACATCATTCCGGAATTCCCTTTGAGCGTGTCGAACTTCATCTCGAAGCGGAAATCGTAATTCGCGTAGGTTTTCTCGGAGATCAGGAACGTGTTCGCGTTGACCTTGCGCCCGGTGCCGACGATCTCGCCGCCTTCCATTTTGTATTCCCCGTTTCCTCCCACCTTTTTCCAACCGGTGAGGTCCTTGCCGTTGGTCAGCGGGGTGAAGCCCTCCTCCACCGCGGCGGATACAAGGCACGGAATCAGGGCGAGGGTGGCTATCAGGCGTTTCATAATCATGTTATGATTCCCTCTTACGTATCCTTGAAGTGCTTTCTTGCTTGCTAGGAAAATTTCATCTGGTTTGATAGAGATGTTCAGATGATTACCAAACTGTATTCAGCGTCGTTACGTGGTGTGGATGCCTTCGAGGTTGAGGTGGAGGTCAATGCCTGCGGCTCGGAGACTCCGGGCGTCATAATCGTCGGCCTGCCGGATGCCGCCGTGCGGGAAAGCTCCCAGCGAGTCACCTCCGCCATCATCGCCTCCGCCCTTGAACTGAATCTCGGAATCAAGACCGTCAACCTCGCCCCGGCGGATCTGAAAAAAGAAGGCCCGTCCTTCGATCTTCCCATCGCCCTCGCCATGGTCGGCGCGAGCGGCACCAAGACCCTCGAAACCGATGGCTTCTGCGTGGTCGGTGAACTCGGCCTTGATGGCATGGTACGCCCGGTGAAAGGCGTTCTGTCCATCGCTTTGGAGGCTCGTGCACGTGGCCGGAAATTCCTCATCGTCCCGGAATCGAATGCCGCCGAGGCGGCGGTGATTGAGGGTATCGATATCATCCCCGTCCGTAATCTCCGGCAGGCATGGGATTTCATCAGCGGCGAGAAACGCATCGCGCCTTTCGTCCTGGATCGCCGTGCGTTTTTCGAAAGTCACCGCAGCTATCTTGTCGATTTCAATGAGGTGAAGGGTCAGCAGCACGTCAAGCGCGCCCTGGAGGTTGCTGCGGCCGGCGGACATAATTTGCTGATGGTCGGCCCGCCAGGCACCGGCAAATCCATGCTCGCGAAACGCATCCCGACGATCATGCCCAATATGACTGAGGAGGACGCGATCGAGACCACCAAGATCCATTCGATCACCGGCATGCTGGATACGAAGAAATCGTTCCTAACAACCCGCCCGTTCCGCGCCCCGCACCACACGATCTCCGACGCCGGCCTTCTCGGCGGCGGAACGAACCCCGGCCCCGGCGAGGTCTCGCTAGCTCACCACGGCGTGCTGTTCCTCGATGAGCTTCCCGAGTTCCGCAGGCAGACACTGGAGGTGATGCGGCAGCCCCTGGAGGATGGCCATGTCACCATCTCCCGCGCCGCCGGTTCCCTTACTTTCCCCGCCCGCTTCATGCTCGTCGCAGCAATGAATCCTTGCCCGTGCGGATTCTACGGCGATTCGAAAAGGCAGTGCCGCTGCTCCGTCCGGCAGATCGAAAACTACCGCCAGCGCATCTCTGGCCCCTTGCTCGACCGCATCGATATTCATGTCGAGGTGCCGCTCGTCGATTTTAAGGAACTCACCTCCGATGCGGTCACTGGCGAATCATCCGCCGTGATCCGCGAACGCGTCGCCAACGCCCGCGACATCCAGGTGGAGCGTTTTAAATCCGTAAAGCTCAGCACCAACTCGGCCATGAGTGCGAGGCAGGTGCGCGAGTGCTGCCAACTCGATGCGGAAAGCAAAGGCTACCTGGAGCACGCCATGGAGCAGATGAATTTCTCCGCCCGCGCCCACGACCGTATCCTAAAAGTCTCCCGCACTCTCGCTGATCTCGCCGGGAAACAAAACATCAGCGGCAACGAAATCCTCGAAGCCATCCAATTCCGCTCCCTCGACAGACGGCTGTTCGAGTGATTGCTCATACTGGGGAAAGATCGCTGACTTCAGTCTGCGTGTAATCTAGATCTTCGCCTTCGCGACTCATCGTCATCAAGGAGAGCCTTTTCCTCGACTCCAGCGCTCCCCGATATTCAACATTCAGCGCTCCTAGAGCGTGCGACACGCGGCCTTCCTGAGTGAACAGCTTGACTAGTTTCTATAGAGTTACCACATGACATGGAGTTTAGCAGAGGCCAAGAGTAAATTGTCAGAGGTTCTCAACGAGACGGAATCACGTGGCCCGCAATGTATAACTCGCCGGGAAAAAACCTTTATTTTAATTCAGGAGACCACATATCTCGAAGAAATTGGCCGCAATCCGAGCTTTGTGGATTTTTTAATGTCAGGAGATGCCCCCAGCACCACAGAGCAACGTCCGCCTTCACTGATGCGAGATATCCAACTTTAAAACTGATGAAATACCTCTTGGATACCTACGTTGTTTCAGAACTTCATAAATCACAATGCGCCGATCATGTGCGGGCATTTGTCAGCCAGCTTCCATCCCAGCATGTTTTTCTCAGTGTCATCACATTGGGTGAAATCAGATGCAGAATCAACTTACTCCCCCACAGCAAAAAACGAAAAAACTACGATTGGTTTCTGCAACAACTAGAAACCCAGTACAACCAACAGCTATTGCCGATCAATGCCGATGTTGCGAAAATTTGGGGCGAACTCACCGCCAAATCGCGAAGCGAAGGGAAGCAGGTGGAAATGGCCGATGGACTTATCGCCGCCACCGCCAAATGCTACGGACTCCATGTGGTGACACGCAATATCAAAGACTTCACCCCGACCGAGGCAATGCTGATCAATCCTTGGGAGGATTGAAGTCGAGGAGCTGGGAAGTCGAGACGACGCTTCGCCTCAATGGTGAATTTTGAATGATGAATAAACCAGACTGGATACTTCATTTTTAACCACGAAAGATGCGAAATGCGCGAATGTGATTGAGACCCGCACCCAGAAGTCCTGTCCCCAAGGGCTTGTTTCCAAGGGGGGGCGGCGCCATGACGGTGATTTACTTTTTAATCGGTATTCGTTCCTTGCGACGGAGGATCAGGGCCAGTCCACCCAGAAAGCAATTTCCTAGCAGCTTTATCGGTGTATTCGCCTGACGCAGCCCAAGCCAATTCAATATTGGTAGGGATGATCCGGCTCGGTCAGCCCTGATCAAAAACGGAAGCGCCGTATCTCAGCAAAGGGAGTGAAGCCACGGCAAGACACGGCATTTCCCCCGGGATTTCACTTCCGTGTTGGTGAGGCGGGCTGCTAGATTTTTAAAGTGGGCTGACCGAG
>CAJQKQ010000084.1 GCA_905478925.1 uncultured Verrucomicrobiales bacterium | reverse complement strand
CCTTGGGGCTACCCGCCCCAAACCCCGGCAAGCTGAGCCAGCTTGACCGCCCCGCCCACCTCACAGACCAGATCACGACATCAATAAAACTCAAAATTTACTGGCAACGGTAAGGGAACCACTTCATAAAGCAGGGACGAATGTGGCTCGTTTAAGCAGGGAGTTCGGGGAAAGCCACCGCCGGGTTTATCCCGTCAGAGCTGTGGTCAATGAACTGCTAGGAAATTGCTTTTAGCGGTGCTAAAAGCGTGATGGTTGGATACGCGATTCCTCGCCGATTGACAACGAAGCTTTTACATTCGGGCGATATCCCGTATGAATCCGCACAAATATTCGAGCTCATGAAACGCAAATTATCCCACTCCGAATTGCTCCAGCTCAAACGCTGGAATACACCCACCCTCTATAACGGCTGGGAACAAATCACCCAACACGATATCGCGAACGACGCATTCAATCTGGAGGAGACTCACGATTTTATGCCGCAGATGGGACCGATGGTCGGTTACGCCGTCACCGTCGTCATCGAACCGAGCAACTCCGCGCACAAGGGCAAGCACGCCGCCGCCGCCGAGTATCGCGAATACGTCGCCTCTGTTCCCGGTCCCAAGATTGTTATCGTGCAGGATCTCGACAAACCGGCCGTGCTGGGATCCTTCTGGGGCGAGGTAAACAGCAATCTCCACAAGTCGCTGGGCTGCGTCGGCACGATCACCGACGGAGCGATTCGCGACGTCGACGAGATGACCAACGCCGGCTTCAAGGCGCTCGCGCAACGCCTTTGCGTTGGTCACGCGCATGTCGCCGCCGTTCGTTGGAACTGCGAGGTCGAAGTGTTCGGCCGCAAGATTCAACCGGGGCAACTGATCCACGCGGACAAGCATGGCTTTCTCGCCATCCCCGAGGAGGATCAGCCGCGACTGCTGGACGCTTCGCTGTTCATGGATCGCAACGAATGCGACACGGTCATTCCCTCCGCGCGCAATGCCGCTGGCAAACCCATGGCAGAGTTTCTTGAGGATTTCACCGAAGTCGCCGGCCAATACGGCAAGAACGTGAAAAAGAAGTTTTCCGGCGAGGGCGAATGGTAAGCGGTGGAAGTGAATACTCGGCAGTCAATGGACGCGGAGCGCACGCACGAAACGGCCGCCTATCTTCCCGCTGAAGACCGTGCCGGATACTATGTTCCTGCAACTCCAACCGCTGCCAAAAACCTTCTTGGTAAAGCGGTCTGGAAAGCTACGTTCACGGCCAGTGAAACTGACCGCCAAAACCACCACCACCGGCCCCGGCCACACGGCAGCTTGCTGCTGTTTTTCTTCACCGATCACTGATCACTCGGCACTTTTTACTCAGTTTAAAAGCAATTTCCTCGCAGTCATGATTCTGGCGAGTGTTCTGTTGGTTTCATTACTAGCCGTCCCGGCGCTGGCCGTTGAGGGCGATACGCTCAAGGTGGCGACGATTTTCGGGGACCACATGGTGGTCCAAGCGGACAAGGCGATCCCGGTGTGGGGATGGGCCAAGCCCGGCACGAAGGTAGAGGTCAAACTCCTCGACGCAAAGGCCGTCACCGCGACGGCAGGCAAGGACGGTCGTTGGATGGCGAAGGTGAGTCCGGTCAAAACGGGGCAAACCGGCACGATGACCGTGTCGGCCGGCGACGCGAAGATCGTTGCCAAGGATGTACTCGTCGGTGAGGTGTGGCTGTGCGGCGGCCAGAGCAATATGGACTTTGGCGTGCAACGCAGCAACAACGCCAAGCAAGAAATCGCAGCCGCCAACTACCCCCAGATCCGCATGTTCACGGTCACCAAAGCCAACGCCGAGTTGCCCGACACCGACGTGCAAGGCAAGTGGGAAGTCTGTTCGCCCGAGACGGTGGGACACTTCTCTGCGGTGGGGTATTTCTTTGGCCGCGAGATTCACCAGCAGCTGAAAGTTCCCGTCGGCTTGATTCATTCCAGCTGGGGCGGCACGCCCGTGGAATGCTGGATGCCCGTCAAAGCCATGAAGGGCAATGCATTGTGCAAAGACCTGGTTCGGAGATATGCTGCGGTCGAGGACGCCCTCAATGCGAGCGACGAAGAGAAACAGCAGCTGCGTGCCGAATATGCCAAGAAGATAAAGGATTACATGGCGCTGGCGAAGAAAGACTATCCGAACAAGGGCTTCGAACAGGGACTGGCCAAAACGAGCTATGACGACGCCGCGTGGAAGGCGATGCAGATCCCCAACAACTGGGAGAATACCGCTAAGGAGATGAGAGGGCTGGATGGCGTGGTCTGGTTCCGCAAGACGGTGACCGTGCCGGCTGACTGGTCGGGCAAGGAGTTGTCGCTGAAAGTCGGCAAGGTCGATGACGTGGACGTCACCTACTTCAATGGGGAGAAGGTCGGCGAGATGGGGAGGGATAGTAAGAAATTTAACGTCCAGCGGGACTACACGGTTCCGGGCAAGCTCGTCAAAGCAGGCAAGAACACGATCGCCGTTCGCGTAACAGACAGCAGCGGGGGCGGTGGCATCTGGAATGGCACGCTCTCGGTGTCGCGAAAGGACGCAGACACCAAGCCCATCAGTCTCGTCGGTGCTTGGAAATACAAAGTCACTGTGGCCATCAGGCCTTTGCCGAAACCGGCCAATCCTTTCAGCCACTTTATCCCGTCAAACCTGTACAACGCGATGATCTACCCGCTGGCTCCCTATCCCATCCAGGGCGCCATCTGGTATCAGGGCGAAAGCAATGCCAGCCGGTTTGAGCAGTATGCCTTCCTCTTCCCGCAGATGATCCGCGACTGGCGATCGCTGTGGCAGGACGACGAGTTGTCGTTTTTCTATGTCGAGCTGGCGAACTTCATGGGCCGAGCCGATCAGCCGGGCGGCTACAGCAGCTGGGCCTTGCTCCGCGAATCGCAGCGCAAAGCGCTCGAACTGCCGCGAACGGGCATGGCGACCGCGATCGATATCGGCAACGCCAAGGACATCCACCCCCGCAACAAGCAGGACGTAGGCAAGCGGCTGGCGCTCAGCGCGTTGGGTGTGGAATACGGAAAAGCAATCGTGCACAAAGGACCGTCGCTGAAATCGGCAACCCCCAAGGGCGATCGCGCAACGCTGGTGTTCAACGATGTAGCCGACGGCCTCAAAGCCAACACCCCGCTGGAGAAATGTTTTGGTGTCAAGGGCGCCGACGGTGAGTGGACCTGGGCCGATGCCAAGATCGTCGGCAAGGACAGCATCGTGCTCAAGGGCAATGCCGGCACGAAGATCGTCGCCGTTAACTACGCCTGGGCAGACAACCCCGCTGCCCCGCTGTATAACAGTGCCGGAATCCCAGCAGTTCCCTTCAACACCGAAGCACAGAAATAGGGACTCCCGCCAAAAGCAAATTTCTAGCAGTCAGTCGGGTTGGTCCCACAACCAAGCTGGAAATTTAATGGCGTTGCAAATTCACGAACCGGGCTTCCCTCCGCGCGGATGAACGAGTAGCCTCCCGTCCATGAAATCCCGTTTCTTGAATCGTTGTCGTCGCGCAGGATCTTTCAAAGCGATCGTTGGCCTGGCGTTGGGCGTCGCGTTTTTCGCTTCAGCCTTCTCGGCTGATTCACAGACCAATTCCTCACAACACTCGAAGCCGCTGACCAAAACCTCGCTGGACAAGGCGGGAATGTCCGACGAGCGGTTGAACCGGATCGGTGAAATGATCGAAAAAGCCATCGACGAAAAACAGATTCCGGGTGCGGTGGCGCTGGTCGCGCGCAACGGAAGGGTGGTCTATCACAAAGCGTTCGGCATGGCGAACAGCGAGCTCGGCATCGACATGAATCCAGACGACATTTTCCGCATCGCCTCGCAGTCAAAGGCGATCACCTCGACCGCGGTGATGATGTTGTGGGAACAGGGGTTGTTTCGACTGGATGATCCGATCTCGAAGTGGATTCCGGGATTCAAGGACGCCGGCGTGCTCGACACGTTCAACGAGCAGGAGGGCACCTGGACCACCAAACCAGCCGACAAACCGATCACCATCCGGCACTTGCTCACGCACACGTCGGGCATCGGCTACGGTGTCATTGACGGGGATCCGCGTTTCAAAAAGATTTATGACAAGGCTGGCGTCACCGACCTGTTCACAACAGAGAAGATCACCATTGGCGAGAGCGTGAAGGAACTGGCGAAGCTGCCGTTGCATCACAATCCCGGCGAGAAATTCACCTACAGCGAAGGGCTCGATGTGCTGGGTTATTTCATCGAGATCGTTTCAGGCAAGCCGTTTGATGTCTATCTCCACGATCATTTGTTCGAGCCACTGGGCATGGCGGATACCGGATTTTATCTACCTGAGGAAAAGGCCGGACGACTGGTGTCCGTGCAGAAACTTGAGGATGGAAAATGGGTTCGTTATCCGGTCACTTTCTACGATCCCGATTACCCGATCAAAGGTGCCAGGACGTTCTTCTCCGGCGGCGCGGGCCTGTGCAGCACGGCAAAGGATTACGCGACGTTTCTGCAAATGTATCTCAACGGCGGTGAGTTGAACGGCGTTCGCATTCTGAGCCGCACGACGATCGAAACAATGATGCTGAATCAAACTGGCGAACTCTTTGGCGGCGGCGACAAATACTACGGTCTCGCGTTTAGTGTGCTGACCGAGAAAGGCCAGGCCAAGGGCGGGCTGGGCAGTCCGGGCACGTTCGATTGGGCCGGCTACTTCAACACGCAGTACTTCGCCGACCCGAAACAAAACATTGTCGGCATCCTGATGAAACAAACGCGGGGCGGCAACGATCAGAGCGGCAGGAAGTTCCGCCTACTCGTCGAAGCCGCGGTGGATGAATAGGAAGGCATGCGATTGCGAACGGGCGCAGACCGCCCACCACCGGATGGGTAGTTTTAATTGTCTCTTCGTGTCCTTCGTGGTGGAATCACTTGCGAACATAAAAGTCGCTGGCTGCTAGGAATTTGCTTTTGGGGTGGGGCGCTTGGGGGCGCCGTTGAGGGGATAGGAGAGAGGGGGAAGAAGTTTGCTAGTGCCGAGTGATTTGACGGCGGGTTTGATTTTATTGGCCGTCTATGTCCGCTGCGCTCCCATTGTGATCAGTGATCAGGAGAAGACCGCTTACGCCGCCTGCTCCTTGCATTGAACCCGATAAATCCATTCCCCAATGGTAGCTCTTTTCAAGAGTCGTGTCAGCGTATTCCGCGATGGGGAACGTGTGATTGAGCGCAGCGAAAAGCAGATGGCGTGACGCGATCGGGGTTTGCTCTGCAGGTTT
>CAJQKQ010000083.1 GCA_905478925.1 uncultured Verrucomicrobiales bacterium | reverse complement strand
CAAATCTCCGACGACATCAAGACAGCCATGAAGGCGCGCGACGCCGCAGCGCTCGTGCCGCTACGTGCCTTGAAAAGCGCACTGACCAATGCCTCAATCGAGAAAGGCGGGCTTGGCACAACTCTAGATGAGCCGGAAGCCCTCGCGGTGATCCGCAAACAGATCAAGCAGCGCCAAGACTCCATCGAGCAGTTCGAGAAGGCCAATCGCCCGGAGCTGGCTGCAAACGAAAAGGCCGAAATCGAAATCCTTTCCAAATACCTACCCACCGCACTCACCGCGGAACAGATCGAGGAGATCGTCGCCCAAGCCGTTTCCGATACCGGTGCGGCCTCCAAGGCGGACATGGGGAAAGCCATGAAACGCGCCCAGGAGCTTTCCGAAGGCCGGGCAGATGGCAAACTGCTGTCCGCGGCCGTCATGAAGCGGCTTGCATGAACCGCGCCAACCGCTTGTCTTCCGACAGTAGCGGGTATCTTGTCGGATCATGTCCGGAAAGCTCTTCACTTTCGCTTGCCTCTTTATTGGTGCAACCCTCGCGCAGCAGGCAAGACAACCTCCGGATTTGTTCCCAGCAAGACCAATCTAGCGGTTGCGATCCCATCAGATCTCAAGGCGTGGACGACAATGAAAGTTCTTGTCGTTTTCCCGGATTTCTCCGGTCAGGAGGATCTCGAAAAACTCAAATAACTGCTGCCTCCAAGTCCATTCGGCCGTTGTTCAGGCAGGCATTTCCACTTGAAACATCCTGACGAAAATTCTATCCGTTGGCTCCATGATTCTTAAGATTTCCGGGGCTCTTGCCTTAATTCTGCTACCCGCCTTCGCGATGGCCGATGAATTCGTGTTCGTGCCCAACTACGACGAAACAAAAGTTCCTGTTTACACCCTTCCCAATGTTCTATCAGGAGTTAATTCGGCTGCCGAATGGCCCGCAAAACGACTCCACTGGCACGAACTGATCGCCAAGGAGATGTTTGGCCGTATCCCCGCTTCAGCCGAGAAAGAGAAGGCGGTTATCCTCCGCACCTTACCCGACAAATCCATCCTCGGGGACAAAGGGATCATGCGTCAGCTCGTAATCGGTCTGGCGGGCGAAGAACTCAACCTCATGCTCCTGCTTCCGAAAAATTCCACACAAGAACCCGTTCCGGTCTTTCTCGGCTACAATTTCGAGGGCAATCACACCGTTTTCAACGATCCCGATATCGTTCCCCCGACGAGCTTGATGTTTAAAAACAAGGGCAACGAAGCTTGGGAGAAAGATCGTGGAACAAGCGCCAAGCGCTGGGCATTCGAGAAAATTATCGATGCAAATATGGGACTCGCAACCCTCTACTACGGAGATGTCGATCCCGATTTTGACGATGGTTTTAAAAATGGCGTGCACCAACGGCTTGGCGTTCCCAGGGCGGACGAGGCCGCCTCGATCGGAACATGGGCATGGGCACTGAGCCGCATCCTTGATATTCTCGATTCCTCGGTAACAGAAGTAAATGGATCAAAGGTCGCGCTCATCGGCCACTCCCGCCTCGGCAAAACCTCTTTGTGGGCCGGAGCCTCCGACGAGCGGTTTGCTCTCGTGATTTCGAATAATTCAGGATGTGGCGGAGCTGCGCTTTCTCGCCGTCAGTTCGGAGAAACCTTGCGCCGCATCAATCATAACTTTCCCCACTGGTTTTGCGAAAACTTCCACCGTTACAGCGAGCATGTGGACTCCCTTCCCTTCGACAACCACATCCTGCTCTCCCTCATCGCTCCGCGACCTCTCTATGTAGCCAGTGCGATTGATGACGAATGGGCTGATCCCAAGGGCGAATTCCTTTCATGCCTCCACGCCAACCCCGTCTATCGACTGCTAGGAACCGAGGGACTTCCAATGAAGGAGATGCCTCCTTTGGACACTCCGTCGCATGGCCGGATCGGTTATCACGTTCGAACCGGAAAACACACGTTACTGACTTCGACTGGGAACAATACATCGCCTTCGCGAAGAAGCACCTCACTCCACCGTCCGAGTAATACGAAAATTAAAACCCTCCCCTCAAATAAGGACTGGGAAAATAGCCCGGTCATTGCAGACGTCTCGAAGAGACGCCTCTCCCAGAGAACCGGCCAAGCCATCCATTTCCGGTTTCGCGATTGCCGATTGCCCAAGGCGTGCTAATCATCCCTGAGAATGTTTGAAGTCAGGCAGAAACCGGAAATGGTCGAGCGCGCCCTTGTGGTTCGCTTCTATTTTGACGACCACGAAGAAGAGGAATCCATTTCGCTTCTCGCCGAACTCGGCGAACTCGTCTCCACCCTAGGTATCGAGGTGGTCGAGTCTGTCCTTTCGAAACCCCGGGAGATGAAGAAGAAGTTCCTATGCGGCACCGGCAAGGCAGCGGAGATCGTAGAGCTCGCCAAGGCGCATGAATGCGATGTGATTGTTTTCGATAACAATTTCGCCCCCTCGCAGCAGCGGGAATGGGAAAGACTCGCCGATCTCTGCGTGATCGACCGCGAGGAGGTGATCCTGGATATTTTCGCAAAACGCGCCAAATCCCGCGAGGCACGTCTTCAGGTGGAACTCGCCCGTATGCAATACGCCCTACCACGCCTGGCACGTATGTGGGGGCACCTTGACCGGGAAGGTGGAGGCGGAGGCAGCGGATCCGGAGGTGGCGGCGGCGCAGAGCGCGGCATGGGTGAGAAACAAATCGAGATCGACAGGCGCCTCGCCCACCAAAGTATCGACCGTTGCAAACGAGAGCTTGAAATAGTCCGAAAACAACGAAAAACACAGCGCAAAGAGCGCGAAAAGATGGATACGCCGCACGGTTCCATCGTCGGCTACACGAACGCCGGAAAATCCACCCTCCTCAACATACTCTCCGGCTCCGACGTGATGGCGAAGGACATGCTGTTCGCAACCCTGGACACTACGACCCGCCGGATCGAGCTGCCGGACGGTCAACCGCTGCTGATCACCGATACGGTGGGATTTGTCCGCAACCTTCCGCACCGGCTTGTCGAGGCTTTCAAGGCCACACTCGAAGAGTCAGTCCTCTCCGATTTCCTGATCCATGTCCTCGATGCAACGGCACCTGAAATCGAGCGCTTCCAGTCAACCACGCTGAAAGTCCTCGAAGAGCTAGGCGCGGTGGACAAACCCATCGTCACCATCCTCAACAAGATCGATGCCGTCAGCGATCCCGATACCCTCGCATTCCTCGACCGCACTTTTCCGGATGCGATCCGCGCCTCATCCCTCACCGGGGAGGGTCTTCCAGAACTCCTCAAAGCCTGTTCCCACGTCCTCGCGGATCGTGTTTCCCGCTGCCATTACCGCATCCCGCAGAAGCGCGGCGACCTGCTGAACCTACTGCACCGGGATGCGAAAGTCCTATCCACCGACTACGATCAGAATGACATTCTCATCAGCGCCGTCGTCCCGGCGGATATCGCGGGGCGACTTGAGAATTTCCTCATCCCTGCCTGAATCATTCCAACGGTTCATCCGTCCCACACGCAACCATGAGATTCATCCCAGTCATCCTGCTATTGGCCACGATCCCTGTGTTCGCACAAACGCCAGCCAACCAAGGCCGCGTCCTTAAAGCGCTCCCACTTGATTTCGAAGAGACCCAGCCGCCTACAGAAACTGCCGCCCCTGCCCAAGCCCTCCCGGCGGAGCCAGTCGCTTCCCCCGCCCTCCCCGCTGAGACAGTCGCCACCGAAACTCCTGCCGCCCCGTCCATCGACGAAAAACCGACCGGTGATGACGCGGTTCGGCTCCAGATTTTCTTGGATCAATCAAACTTCGGCCCCGGCGTGATCGATGGCAGAATCGGCCAGTTTTCGGAGCTCGCGGTCAACTCCTGGAACGAAAACCAAGGCCACCCCATCGACAGCTGGCGCGCAGTCAACACCGCCGCCCGGAAAGCAGTTCCAAACCCCTTCGCCGTTGCGATAGTGCCTGAGGCCGTTGCCCAGTGGGTGAACCCGAACCTTTCCTACAAGAAAGCCGAACAGGCGAAGGCCAAGCAAATGTCCTACCGCAGCAACGGCGAGTTCATGTCGGAGCGCTATCACACCGACGTCCCTTACCTGATCGAACTGAACTCGTCTTCGAATATATACAATCTCAAGCCCCGCGAAACCATCATCGTTCCGAATGTGAAAGCCTTCGAGATCGAGAACCTGACGGGAGCCGTATTCAAGGAGGACGAGGCGCTCAGCCAGCGCCATGCGGTGATTGACACCAAGCTCAACCAGGTCCGCATCTACGAGGCCAACCTTCGCGCCCTTGTCGTCGCCGATCCCGAAGCTCCGGCCTCCGTCGCGAACCACAGCCTGATCGCCGCGTTCCCAATCACGCCGGGGAAACCCCAGTTCATCCGCTACGGGAAATGGGAGATGCGCAACGCCGTCGAACTCCCCGTCTGGCGCTATGACCAACAGCTTCTCGATACCGGCAAGCGTGGCAAGAATTCCCTAAACATACCCGGCGGCCCCAACAACCCGGTCGGCGTCCTGTGGTGCGGACTCAGCAAACCCGGCATCGGCATGCACGGCACCTCCAACCCGGAAACCATAGGCCGCTCACGCTCAGCAGGCTGCATCCGCCTGGCAAACTGGGACATCGTTCGCATCCCCGGCATGCTCCGCCCCGGTTGCAGCGTCGAGATCCGATGAAATCCAAATAACAAAATTTCCCTTACAGACATTCTCAGGGTCATTATTGGGGTTTAAGATTTCGAGTTTCGAGTTTAAGCTTTGAGCTGTGCGCACCTTTACAAAATTCTCGCTCCGCTTCGTCGCATACCTGCTGGTGCTCGGCTATCTCGCGGGCGATCTCTATGTATTCAACGGCCCTCTGAACAAGCGCATCCAGGCATCCAACCCCAACAGCCTCGAATCCATCGCGGAGGCGAAGGCCAACGGGGTTGTCGCCCGGGTTTTCAACCACCACATCACCCGTCGCCAACTCGAATACGCAATCCATGAGCGACTCTGGCTCGAGGGAAAAAAGCTCTCTAATCTCAGGCCAGAGAAAAAAAAACTCGTCACCTACGCCGCCCTCGGAGATCTCATCGACCATGAACTGCTACGCGTGAAGGTGGCGGTCAACACCAAGCAACTCCCCGTTTCCGACGCGGAAATCGATGCCCGTCTCCAGCGCTTTGTTGGAAGGTTCGAGACCAAGGGACACCTCGAGTCCGCGATGAAATCGATGGGAATCATGGACGAAAATTCACTACGAAACCGCATTGCCGCCCGCATCCAGCAGGAAAAATACGTGGCAATGCGTGTCGATCCTCTCGTCATGGTATCCGAGCAAGAGATCTCGGAATTCCATGAAACACATCGGCAGAAACTCGCGGTTCCCGAGCGCATCCGGGCGAGCCACATTTTCATTTCCACCCTGAGTAAACCTTCGGAAGAGGCGGAAAAAACCCTCGCTCGCGCCCTCTCAGACCTCACTGCAAAAACAAAAAAATTCACCACCCTTGCCAAGCAACTCTCCGATGACACCGCAACCAAGGGCAAGGCGGGTGACCTCGGCTGGATGAGCCGTGCCCGCCTCCCCGCCGATTTCGCAGAATCAGTTTTTTCCCTACCCAAGGATTCCCCGACACTGGTTCGCACCAAGTTGGGCTGGCACCTTGTCATCGTGACCGACCGTAAAGGCGCAAAGTTGCGCGACCTTGACGAGTGCAGGCAGGATATCATCGACGCCCTCACCGCAACGAAACGCCACCAGGCAGTCTCCGATTTCCGATCCGCACTGCGTCGTTTCGAGACGGCAAAAATCGACATATTCCACGACCTGCTCGAACCATAAACGTACGAACAGAAGCCATGCACCGATACTTACTCATCCTCGCATGCATCTGTCCTGCGTGTGCGCCGGTATCCAGCTAGTGACCTGTCACACTTCGATTGAAGGATAGAGACTTTGGAGTTTTATGCGGGTGGCGGCGGTGTCGTCTACATCCCCAAAGGGGTTGTGTCCTAGTGTTCTGTCAAATGAAAGATGGCGGATGAGCTAAGAGCTAGGAGCAGGCGGTCTTTTCCTGATCACTCGGCACTGATCACTCGGCACTAGCAAACTTCTTCCTACAACGGGAACGGAAACGTCGGGTGTAACTGAAAGTGGTGCTCAGGTTGTCATTTTTAGTGTGACGCAGCACTAGCCTTCCGTTGTTTTCAATACTCGCGCCAGAAAAGAGCTTACCGGAAGGATTCACGATCATCGCCAGTTTCGGCGGCCAACAGAGCGATCGAGACGGCGGCTACACGGAACGCACCGACAAGCTACCGAATCCATTCTACAAGATCCCGTAGGCATCGATTCCCTCTTGAAGTCCTGCCGATATAGCCAAACTCTCGACCGATGAACATCACAGTCCTCGACGGCCACACACTCAATCCCGGAGACAACCCATGGACACCCGTCGAAAGGCTCGGTGAACTCACGGTGCATGAACGCACATCGCCCGACTTGATCGTCGAACGCGCCAAGGACGCCGACATCATCCTCACAAACAAGTGCCCGCTCAACGCGGAAACACTCGCCCAACTCCCGAAGCTGAAATTCATTTCCGTGCTGGCCACCGGCTACAACATCGTCGACACGGCCTACACTTCGGAACACGGGATTCAAGTTTCCAATGTCCCAGTCTACAGCACAGATGCGGTCGCGGAATTCGTGTTCTCCCTCATCCTTGACTTCTACAAACGCCCCGCCTTCCACAGCGAACTCGCCAAGGAAGGGGCATGGGAAAGCTCCCCGGATTTCTGTTTTTGGGAGAACCCCCATTTCCGCGAACTCGCCGGAAAGACCCTCGGAATCATCGGCTTCGGGCGGATCGGCCAACGCGTCGGCGAATTGGGTGCCGCGTTCCGGATGAACATTCTCGCTCACTCCCGCTCGCGCTCCGCCGAAACCTCCTTCCCTTTCCAATGGGCATCCACGGATGAAATCCTGAAACAATCCGATATCGTATCCCTCCACTGCCCCCTCAGCCCGGAAACGCACGGCATGATCTCGGAATCCTCCATCGCGAAAATGAAACCCTCCGCCTTCCTCGTGAACACCGCCCGCGGCCCACTCCTCGACGAACAAGCACTCACCGACGCCCTCAACGCCGATCGCATCGCCGGCGCCGCCTGCGATGTCGTCTCCGCCGAGCCCATTCTCCCCGGCAATCCCCTGCTCCGCGCCAAGAACCTCACTCTCACCCCCCACATCGCCTGGGCGGCATCCGAAGCCCGCGAACGACTCATGGCCATCACCGCGGAAAATATCGCCGCTTTCCTAGCCGGAAAACCCATCCACCTCGTCGGAAATCAGTAACCTTCCGTAACCAGGGAAACATTAAATCCATCCTCACCCGCGCATCAAACCCTCGTAACAACAAGGTTTCGCGTTCTATTTCGACCGAAAAAGACGGTGAAATCCATTCACTTTTTTCGTTGTCGGTATGATACATCCGGATTAGAGGAACCGCCCCACGGGGAAAAAAACCATGAAAAAACACACACGGAAATTCAAATCCGCGCTGATCGCTTTCCTCGGCCTCGCCCTCATTCCAAGCTGTGCAAGCACAGGCAATGCGAATTCGGTAGCGCTTTCCAAGCTTCAGAAAGACGCATACCGCGTAAAATCCGTCCATCACGGCAAGGCCTCTTGGTATTCGATCAAAACGAACTACGGCACCGCAACCGCAAGCGGTGAGCGCCTGCGCAACGATGCCCCCACTGCCGCCCACAAGACCCTGCCGATGGGAACCAAGGT
>CAJQKQ010000082.1 GCA_905478925.1 uncultured Verrucomicrobiales bacterium | reverse complement strand
CTTTCCTCATCTCCTTTCATCACCACGGCATGAACCAGGACGATGTCACATTCGAGCGGGTCATCGTTGCGCTTGCGGAGCTCAATCTGCCATGCGCCGAGACCTTCGGTGTCATCGAGGATGTTCTCGAGCTTGTTAAAATCAACAAGCGTCCCCTTGAGTTTGTCGATGGCGAGGTTCTTGAAATCAGAGACGCGAGAAATTTTCCCCAACAGCCGTGGGCAGGTGCGGCCGCAGTATGGGCAGGGCTCACGGGTGATACCTTTCTCGATCAGGTCGCCGGTGCGGTAGCGGAGGACGATGGTGCCACGCGAGTCGAGATGAGTGAGGACGATCTCACCCGTCGTGCCGTCCGGGACGCGTTCACCCGTTCCGGGATCGATGATCTCGACGAAACACATGTCCGGGTAGATATGGAAGCCGGAGGGTTCGCCGCCATCCTTCGGCAGACATTCGGTGAAAGCCATCTTCGCCTCGGTGAAGCCATAGGTGGATATGATGGAAACGTCATCAGCACCCATGTCCGCGCAGAGTTCCTTGAGTTTGCGGCGCATCCCCGCGGGGACTTTCTCGCCGCCGAGAACCAGGCGTTTCAGGTTTTTCCAGCGCGATCCCGCGACGGTGCCTTCCTGTAGCAAATGGTAGAGGAAAGTTGGCATCGCAATGATCACATCGGGATCGGTCTTATCGATGATGCGGACGTTGCCGGAGGTGCCGATGGTTTTCCCGCCGCCGGTGGAGAGCACGAAGGTGTTGTGGCCGGTGCCCGCGTAATGCGCCTGCCAGAAGGCCAGGTGGGGCGCGAAGGGGAAGGCGTTGACGTGGCGGAAGGCCGCATCCGATTGGCAGAGCTGCATGAGCCGGCGACCGCCCTCCTCAAGGCGTGCGATGTCGTGCGCGGTGTAGAGAAAAGGCACCGGCGCGGCGGAACGACCGGTGGTACTGGTGAGCAGGATGGGTCGGAGCTCCCTTTCCAAGGCGGTCTTCGTGGCGGCGGACCCCGATGTGAGAGCGCGCACGACCGTCCGCCATTGCCTTTTGACGGTTCCCTCGTCGGGGATGATAACAAAATCCCTGGGATTCTGAAAATCCGCCTTCGAGGTGAAGGGCAGATTCACAAGATCGTCGGTGCTGCGGATGTCTGCGGGATCGATCCCGTTATCCGAAAACATCTTCCGGTAAAACGCGGCAAACGGCACGGCGCGGGTCTGCAGGAAGCGCTTGAGCAGCGCTCCCTGGCGGATCGCAGTGCCCTCAGGCGACGCGGCCGCCCACCATGCTGTCTTTGGATTTTTCATCGGATTGAATTTCGAGAAGGGCGCGTATCTCATCGAGATGATCGAGCGTGATCTGCCGCCCGGCATCGATGAATCGATCGAAATTGGAGTAGTCGTTCCACGGCGCGGAAAAATGCTCGGGCCGCAGGCAGAGATCGGCACGCTTGATCGAATCATGGGCGATCCGAACCTGCGCACAACGAATCGATTGGCGGAAGGTGTCGACGATGTTGCCCTTCGCGAGAAAGTTAACGTTGCGGTTGATCGCGGAAAGAAAACGTTTCCCCGGCGACGGCGGCGGCGGAGGCTCATCGGAGCGGTACATGCCTGTATCCACTTCCTTGAAACTCGGGATAACGGAAACGGCGATGACACGATCCACTTCCGCAAACTTGTGCAAGGCGCCTACCGGCACTGGATCGACGACGCCGCCATCCACGCAGCGGCGGCCGTTGAACATGACCGGTGCGATGATCCCCGGCATCGCGCAGGAGGCGTGGACCGCATCGGATATTTTCCCGGAACGCAGGACAAGCCGCTCCTTGGTGTCGAGATCCGCAGTGATGACGAGGAGCTTCCGCTCAAGGTCTTCGAAACATAGATCGCCGAGTGAGCGCTCAAGGTGCGCCTTCGCCTTGAGCCCGTGGAACAGCCCGCGCATGGGAGGGAAAACGGGGTCAGCGAGCTTCCATAGTTGCCGGCGGTCGTGCATCTCCTCGGCGAGTTTGGCGAGATGATTTCCGGAAAAACCTGCCGCCCAGAGGGCACCGATATAGGAACCCATGGAAGAGCCGGAGATTGCATAAACCTCAATCCCGTTTTCCTCAAGCACCTGGAGCACACCGACATGGGCGAGCCCCCTTGCACCCCCGGAAGAGAGTGCCAGGCCAAGCTTTGGCTTCTCAGCGGCGGGCTCGAGCGGACGCTTTTTCCGATCCGGGCGCGGATCGCCTTTCAGGGTTCGAAGGAATTTTCCGAGCATGGTTTTATTATAAAAGAACCGGGAAATACTCTTCCACAGTTCCTACTAACACTACCCGGAATGCGGTTCATGGCAAACCATTCCCGGTTGCTCGTGCTGTAAAAAGCGAATATCAATAGGCATGCGTATCCTCCACCTCGCAGCAATAATCCTCGGTTCAAGCAGTCTCGCGTGGGCTGCGTCCAAACCGCTGCAACATCTAAAAAACTGTCGGCTGGTGCCCACCGAATGGGCGGACGGCGACAGTTTCCTCATACAGACTGCGGCGGGCAAGGAGCTGACGGTGCGGCTCTACGGAGCGGATTGCATCGAATACCACGTCACCGATGATTCGGATGCACGCAGGCTCCGCGCACAGCGGCGGTATTTCGGAATCGCGGAATATGGCAAGTCCCCGGAAAAATCCATCGCCCTCGCAAAGAGCCTCGGCGGGCAGGCAACGGAGGAAACAGTCCGAGTTCTCGGAAAGCCGTTCACCGTCCACACCGCGTTCTCGGATGCGCGTGGGGACGGCAAGCACAAGCGCATCTACGGATTTGTCACTACCGCCAACGGAGAGGATCTCGCCAGCCATCTCGTCTCGAAAGGCCTTGCACGTGCATTCGGCGTCTACAGGGAGACCCCGTTCGGCAAGCCCGGCAAAGAATACCGCTCACAGCTCGCCGATCTTGAACTCCGCTCCGCAAGACTTGGAATCGGCACTTGGGAACACACCGACTGGAACCAGCTACCGAAAGAAAGAAAGATGCAACGGGAGGAGGAATCCGAGCTGGAGCTAGCTACCGACGCAAAACGTGAATTCACCGGAGAACCGGTCGATATCAACACCGCCGCTCGCGACGAGCTGATGAGGATTCCAGGAGTCGGCGAGATCACCGCCAACCGCATCATCGAAGGCCGTCCTTACAAAGATTCAAGTGATCTGGAAAAGGTCGATGGCATCGGCACGAAGACGGCCGAGAGGTTCAAGGAATACCTGAAGTTCGATAAGGCGCAATGATCACACTGCCGCACCCATTCCCATCAGCGCAGCCCGACGGGCTTCTCTAGGATCTCTTTCAGCACGAAAGCGCTGCGGAGTTCGGTGCGTCTGTGGAGGCGCTCCCTGATACCCGTCGCCATCTCCTTTGAAACGGGGCGCACAACAGCCGGCTTTACCTCTATCGATTTTCTCGCGCTTTTCTCATGCTTGAATTCCCGGGCCTGGTCGATGAGCGCTTGCTGCCGGTCGAGCTCCGCTGAAAAATCAAACTCCTCTGCGGCCTCTTGCAATGGAGGCGGCTCGTTCCTACGCAAATCGGGAACCTGTGATCGCCCTACGCCCGGCAAAGCACCACCCGCTGGCAGCGGCGGAGGAACTGCGGGACGCGGGTTGCGGCGCTCCGCTTCGCCGATGAATTCCTCAAGCTCCTCAGGATTATAGTCGGGTTCCTCGCCGCGGTATTCCTCTTCCTGCTCGGATTCGGAACGCGACTTCAGCCATTGCGCAATCGCCCCAACAATGAGGATGATGACGTAGAAATATTCGGAGATGAAGTCCATCTGGGGCGACGTAGTTGCTTATTTACCTTCTGCAAGCTCGACCTTCAAATCTCCCATCGCCCACTGAATGCCGGCAAGGTAGTGCCTGAGGACTTTCGGATTCCAATACATGTCATGATTGTGGCCGATGGAGCAGTAGAAAACCTTGCCCTTCTCCCAGTTCCGAGCCCACGCGACGCCGTAGTCGTTGTCCTTGCGCTTCATGCCACCGACCTTATCAGATTTCTCGGGATCGAGTCGTAGGAGCATCTGTACCTTCGATGAATCGTAGGGTGCCTTGAACTGGTAGATCTCCTCCTTGAACTCCAGCCTCTCGCCGCCGAACATCGCGGTGAGCGGGTGTTTTTCCAGGCCAGGCTCGACGTGGATGCTCACCTTCTTATTGGCGGACCACGGGTGACCGTTGAAATAACCGTTGATCATCTCGCCAAACTCAGGCCAGTCGTAGAACGTGTCGGTCGCGGCGTGGATGCCGATGAATCCACCGCCGTTTTTCACAAAGGACATGAGATTTTCACGCAGCACCATCTCATTGTCCTTCGCCGCCTTCTTTTCCTCATCAGACATGTTCTTCAACTCCCCCTTGAACGGCGCGAAGGGGTTCTGCGTTGTGCTCAGGAAACAGATGGCATCGAATTTCGCGATATTGCCCTTTTCGAAATTGGAAAGGTCATCGCTCACCACGGCCTCGAAGGCTCCGGTCTTTTTCCCTAGCTCGGTGAGGGCAATCTTGCCGGTGGCGATGGAGGCGTGGCGGAATCCACCGGTGCGGGAAAACACCAGGAGCTTGCGGGGCTTCTCCGGCTTTGCGTAAGCCTCAGCCGGAAGGGCGGCGGCGATCTTCTTCGCCGCGCCGGCTGGAGCCTGCTCGGTGGCGGGGTTGTAGGCGACGACGCAGAGGGCGATCGCGCCCACCAGGCTTGCTGGGATCAGTGCTTTCATAGGAGTTCTATATTCTCGGTTCAGGTGAAGTTTCCACGTTCATGACCACCATGCCCACCAAAATCTTTCAGGACTTCCTATGCCAGGTTCGCTGTAGCAACATTCCGACGCTTATAAAAAACCTTCTCCTTGCCGTTTGCTTAGGATTCACCGCCGCCGCAGCACCGCAACCAAACGTAATCCTGATCGCGGTTGATGACCTGAACGATTGGATTGGCTGCATGGGAGGACATCCCAATATCAAGACACCGAACATCGATCGACTCGCGGTGCTGTAACAGATGGCAGGCGGTTATGGAACACGAACCGTGCGAATCGAATAGACTGGATCAAGTTTCGCGACAGCGGCGCGGACGGATGCCTGGACAGCTGGATCCCCGTAGTAGGGGCCGGATCCGGGGCCGCCGGCGGTGTGGGTTTCCACGAGAACCAGTTCCTTCCCAACGATGACGAACGAGGGATTCCCGCTGTCACCAACAACAAGATTTTTTCCCCACCCGTGGGCTTCCCGCTCGTCATGCCTGAATACGATGATTCCTCCGCCAATGCGGGCGATGAGATGGACGAAAAGCGAGCGCTTCTGATCGCTCACGATCACCGGCTTGCCGATTAGCCCGGCAACATCCGAGCCGGTGGCGGGCAGCGCGTAGCTGTGGTAATTCCCTGGCACGGGTTCATCGAGCAGGCCAACCATGACGTCGCCCGCAGCGGCGGAAAATCCTATCAGCTTTCGCTCGATTCGCTTGCCGCCCCTGTCATGGAAAATCACCGGATCCGCCGCGTTGCGCGAATAATGCTTCGCCATCACGACATGCCGGGGGGTGATGAGCGTCGCGGTGCGGATGTCATTGAAGGACACTCCGGACATATTCATGCTGCGCGTCCAGCCGTCTGCAAGTCGCGAGTTTCCATGCGATTTGTAACTTCCGAATATCGCCGGATCTGATTTCGCCGGAGGCAGAGCGGGCGGACCGGACCCCATGGAACCTCCGCAGGATACCAATCCCGGAAAAACGATCACTCCAATCACAATACTGCCCCATCTGCATCTCCGATCCATCTTGGTCATGTCACATAAAAACCCCTGCAATTGAATTCCGCAAACCTATCCAACACGAGCCGCTCTGAATGACTCGCAATCGGAAATCGCCCCGGCTAGTTTTTGCGGAGATGACTTCCCACACCTCCCCGCTCACAGCCGCGCAAGTCGCGAAACTGCGGTCCGTGCTCACGGAACAGGGCTTCGAGTTCCTCACCAAGCAATACACCATCTTCGCGGCCAAGAAGGGAAAGCTCAGCATAAGCGTCTACCAAAAGGGGCCGAAGGTGCTGATCCAGGGAAAAGATACCGAAAACTTCATCCGCTTCACCCTTGAGCCGGAGATCACCGGCGTGGCGAAGCTCGGCTACGAGGAAGAAACCGACGACACGGGGCATTTCGAGCCGCACTTCGGCATCGATGAAAGCGGCAAGGGCGATTACTTCGGCCCGCTTGTCATCGCGGGTGTCTACACTGATGCGGAGATCACCCGCAGCCTGATCAAAGCGGGCATCATGGATTCCAAGCGCATCACCACACCCACCGCGATCCGGAAGCTCGCGGCCATCATCAAGGCCACACCCGGCATCTCCTTCGATGTGATCGCCCTGCGCCCGGAGAAATACAACGAACTCTACGGCTCGTTCAAAAATCTCAACCAAATGCTCGCCTGGGGCCATGCGACCGTCATCGAGGAACTCGCTAAAAAAAGGCCGGACTGCCCCCGCACCCTCTCGGATCAGTTCGCCCGCGCCGATGTCCTGCAGAGCGCACTGAAGAAGAAAAGCATCACACTGAAACTCGACCAGCGCACCAAGGGCGAATCCGACACCGCCGTCGCCGCCGCATCCATACTCGCCCGCGAACGCTTCATCGACTGGATGGACGCCGCGACCGAAAAGGCCGGCATCAAGATCCCGTTGGGTTGTTCCGCGCAGGTTGTCGATGCCGGGAAACTCCTCATAAAATCCCACGGGCCGGAGATACTCGGAAAATTCGCCAAACTCCATTTCAAGACCACTCAGCAGGTCTGTGGCGAGCTATTCTGAGAATTCAGATACCTAGAAAACCGGGATCCCGAGTTTCTTCGCCATTTCAGGCGCTTGGAAAATCCCGTCTCATCTAGTGCCCTGAAAACCTTAAGCTGACGGATGGGGATTTTAAGGTCTTGAGAAAAAGGCTTCCGATGGTCGCGGAGAGTCAGAAAGCTCGACGCTTTTTCCCAATCGCTGCGTTGCGCGTCGAGTCGTGAATCTCGTTTCAGAACACTAGCTGAGATCCTCTCGCCTTCCGAGGGTAATCGCCAGGCCGAGGGAGCCTACAAAAATAAAGTAGCACGCCAACAGCTCAAGGTAGCTTTTGCAGATTCTAGGGATCTCGGGGGAAAATCCATCGCCCAGCGAGGCTTGCCAGAACTGTGGCGCGCCGATGACACGGTTGAAAACATAGATAATCAGCAACGCCGCGCCGATGAACCCCGCACCGGAATGATGGCCCATCGTCTCGAAAAATCGCAGCATCACCCGCCTGTGCCTGAGTCCCGTAATGATCGCAGCACCGAGCAGCACCCCGATCACCCAAACATCTGGAAACGGCCAATCCATGATCTCTGAGATGAAGTCCTCAAGTTCGCCCACCAGCGCGGCGGCGAGCCCGAAAGCCAACACACGGCAAACCGCCCGCCTTGGCCCCGAGTGGGCGAGCGCGCCGATCATCACCGCCGTCGCGGCGGCCAGCAGCGCCGCCTGCAGCAGTTCCACTGTTCCCCGCTCCAGTGGCGCACCCGGCTTGTTGGGCAGCCATGCGGGCAGCAGAATTATCACCGATCCGGCGCAGACGAGCAGCGCCCGAAGCAGGGTTTTCTTCCAGGAAACATTCCGGGAGCTACGGATTTCGGATTTCGGCACCCCATTTCCCTAAATCAGTTCCCTACACCAATGCAAGGAGGATGAGCCGTGACGACGACATGGCCGGACTTGCGGATCTGGGCTTCCGCTGCCATCTTCGGCGCGGTGAAAACACTTTTTCAGAAAATCCGGGACACCGAAATCCCGGCGGACATCATCCACCGAGACGACATCTGCACTGCCTTCTCCGACATATCCCCGCAGGCTCCCACCCACATCCTCATCGTTCCCGCCAAGCACATTCCCCGCATCGGCGAAGCCACACCCGACGACCAGGCGACCCTCGGCCACCTGCTTCTCACCGCCGCGAAGCTGGCGGCACAACTCGGACTCTCGGAAAACGGCTACCGCATCGTCATCAACAACGGCCCTCACGGCGGGGAAACCGTGCCCCACCTCCACGTCCACCTCCTCGGCGGCCGGCAACTCAACTGGCCTCCGGGCTAAGCCCATGACCGCGCGCTTCTTCCTGCTTTTCAACGGCATCTTCGCAACCGCCGTTTCCTGCCATTCGCAACCCGCCAAGCCCCGCTACGAGCGCGTCGTGCTCGTCCACGGCATCCTGGAGGACGGAAAGGCATTCGATTCCCTGAAAAACCGCCTGGAAAACCATGGCATCCAATGCCTCGTCCCGAAACTGAAGCCGAACGACGGCAGTTCCGGCCTTGAGAAACTCGCGCAAGACCTCAAGACCGAGATCGACACGGAGTTCGGCACCGAGGATAGCTTCGCGGTGGTTGCCTTCAGCATGGGTGGCTTGGTGTCCCGCCACTATCTCCAGCAACTCGGGGGCGCGCAACGCTGCGACGCCTTCGTCACCGTTTCCACCCCCCACCATGGCACCAAGGCTGCCTATATTTACCCCGGAAAAGGCGCACGGCAGATGCAACCCGGTAGTGATTTTCTCCGCGAGCTTGAGGAAACCGAAAGCACCCTCGGTGACATGCCGGTCATATCTGTGATTTGAAAATCGAAGTGCAACACCGCACCGAAGACAATCAAACACAATGACCACCAGATACAAACATCTCACCTATTATGATCGACACACTCTCGGGAAGCTACGGAAGTCCGGGCACGGAGT
>CAJQKQ010000081.1 GCA_905478925.1 uncultured Verrucomicrobiales bacterium | reverse complement strand
CTTGACAAGAACTTTCTGTTAGCAATGGGGGGGGCAGATAGTAAGTTATTGATAATGAGGCGCTTATGGGTGCGAAAAAAGATTCCACAGCGCCGCTTGCTTGCCTGCCGCATCGGGTTGCACAGGGGGACAGCCGCAGAGGCGTCAAGTGGTCGCTGGTTTCGCCAGAAATTGGCCGGGCGTCCCAAGATCACATCACGCCGAAGGACGCTCGTCCAAACTCAGGCGAGTTCAGCTAGTGGCCTGTAAAGCCTAATATGGCGGATGGGGGCGGATGTGCTTGCGGGCTTTTGTTTGAAACGGAGAAAGCGGAGAGAAGACGGAGGAAGCGGAGAAGAATGTCTGTATTTCCAACTCCGTGACCTCCGTTTCTTCTTCTTTGCCTCCGTTTTGAAATTGGCCGACCCAGGATCAAGCTCTCACCCTTACCGGTAAATTCTACCCGACAGATCGGCATGACGGAAATCCTTCATCAGATACAACATGGAGCCTTGGAAACCAGAGGAGTCGCCCTTGTTCGACCCGTTCCGAAGGTCTGATCGAATGGATTGACGAGTCCCCCCGGCCTCGCCCTCCGGGCCGCCTCCGGCGCTCTGTCTCGCTCCGCTCGGCTGATGATTTCCGATTTATGATTTATGAATCATGAAGTAAGAAGGATACGATGAACAAACCATATGATCTTGAGGAACGCTTGATCGATTTCGCGGTCGATGTGATCAATGTCGTTGAGGTGCTGCCGCATTCAAAGGCGAGCAATCACATAGCGAATCAACAAGCATCGTCCTGGAGGTCCCACGCAAGCAACAGAATCGCAAATGGAACGCCCTCAGGCACTTCCCATTTCAAAAATCGTAAATCATAAATCAACGAACGATTGCCAATGCTCGCGGATCGATGTCGAACCCCGAATCTTGTCATGCCGCTCTGCCGGAGCGCCAGAAATACGTCTGGGATTGATTCCGGCACGGACGCAACCCCGTTGGGGTTGGGATATGCGGGGTCGGGAGTACCCAGGGTAGCCTCCGCCCTGCTCGCTCCTTCGCGCTTCGCTGCTTCGGAGGGCCGGCCGGCAACCCTGGGCTTAAATCCCTATCCCCGTTGGGGATGACGCCGGCCTCAGGAGCCGGGGATGATGCCCCGGGCGACGAGGTTGTTGAGGCGACGGGCGGTTGCCTCGAGGCCGTCGGCGACGGTTTGGGTGTAGGAGCGGCCGTCTCTGGTATCGATGCCGTGGTTGGGATCGGTCGCGCGGAGGCCTTCGAGGGCGGGGTCTTCGTGATGGAAGAGCTCGACGAAGACGTGCTGGGTTTTGCCAGTGCGGAGGCAGGCGGTCATGAGAGCGCCGATCCAGCCGTCGTCGGTGGAGAGGCAGCCGCGGGTTGTTTTGGCAGAGGCGTGGAAGAGGCCGAGTTCGCCGGATTCGGCGAGCTGGGCGATGAGTGCTTCGTTCTCGGGGATGCTGAGGGCGGAGTCACCGCAGTGGGCGGCATCGACCATGGCCTTGAAAAACGGTTTTCCGATGATGGCGTTTGTGGCGGCGACGACCTGACTGACGCGACCGAGGTCGGTGAAGGTTTGGAACTCGATGTCGCGAAGGAATTCGAAGTGCCATGCTTCGATGGAGGAGCCTTCGATGCCGGCGTCGTAGTAGGCGCGGGCGTGGACCTTGGCGAGTTGGGCGATAGCGGCGTCGAGGTCGGCACCCTCTTTGCGGATGGAGTCTACCTTCATCCATTCTTCGAGAGAGGTGGAAGCGACGTTAGTGATCCCGTGGGCTTTGGCAGCGTTGAGGCTTTCGGTGAGCATGGCGACGATGGAGTCTTCGTCGGCGGGGTTCATGGGATCGGCGCCGCCGACCATCATGATGAGGTGGACGATGAGTCCGAGATCCTTGAGGCCGGTGATCATCTCATTGATGTCCGCGGAGTCTGCGCCTGGAAAGCTGGGGATTTGAGCGCTGGTTATTTTGACGCGGGAGAGGGCGATGACGCGCTCCATCTCGGCGACGACGAGGAGTTTTCCATCGGCTTCGCGGGGGAATTTACCTGCTTCATCGGGGACGAGGCCGCCGACGAATTTGATGTGGGTGGGGACGACTCCCAGTTCGATCTTGCTGCGTAGAGTGATGTCGGTTGTCATGTTGATTTGCTGCTAGGTTTCTTTTGGATGGGGCGCTTGGGGGCGCTGTTGAGGGGGGGCGGAGAGGGGATTGCTTTACGGTTCGAGGTAATCTGGGAGCTGCTTGGCGTATCGTTTGCGCGGCTCATTCAAGCGGAACTTTCCTGGCCAGTATGTAGCGTATCGGACAAAATTTAGGCGGTTTCGGACAGAAATGTAGGTGATTGGATGGCCGGTGTCGTCATCGTGAGCAGGGACACCGACGAGGATCAGGCCTTCGCCGACACCATTCACGCAGAACTTTCGGAACGCGGGGCTGCTAGGAATTTGCTTTTGGGGTAGCCCCCTGAGCCAGCCGTTGGGCCGGACCGGCCTGCCGGTCGTAGCCTCTTGCCCTTCGTAGCTCGGCTTGCCCTTCGTAGCTCAGTGAGCGAAGAATGGGAGAGCGACGAAGGTTGGCGAAGACTGGAGGGCGGGAAAAGAGGGAAGGCCGCGAGGGTTTTCTCTGCGGCGTCCTGCCGGGATTTTGTGGGGTGTGATTTTTATCGGTGTATTCGCCTGACGCAGTCCAAGCCATTCAATCATGGTAGGGCGGATCCGGCTCGGTCGGCCCTGATCAAAAACGGATGCGGCGTATCTCCGGAAAGGGAGTGAAGCTACGGCATTTCCCCCCGGGATCTCACTTCCGTGTGGATGAGGCGGGCGGCTAGATTTTTAAAGTGGGCTGACCGAGCCGGATCAGCCCTACCGGGTGAGAAATACCGATAAAAATCACACCCGATTTTGTGGTAGCCATACGCCATGGTTACTATTATTCATTTTAATCAACCCGGGGGCCATTGCTCCAACCATACTTCATTCGCCCACCGACTCGCCTACCCCAGCTATCCATGAGAACTACCAACCGCCTTGATCCAATGAACCGAACTATCTTCACCGTTCTGAGCGCGCTGGCGCTCACCCTGTGCGGCTGCAATAAGTCTGAGACGTCCTCCCAAGATTCAACCGAGTCAAAAGGCGTCATTGGCTTCAGCGCCCTCACTCTCACCAATCCGTTTTTCAAGGAGATTGCCGACGAGATGGCCGCCGCTGCTGAGCTGCAGGGCTACGAGATGATCCTCGTCTCCGGCGAACGAGACGTGAAGAAACAGGCCGATCAAATTGACGACTTCATCGTCAAGGGAGTCACCGCAATCGTCCTCAATCCTTGTGACTCAAAATCCATCGGCCCGGCCATTCAGAAGGCAAACGACGCCGGAATTCCCGTCTTCACGAACGACATCAAATATGATGGCAGCCAAGGTAAAGTAGTCTGTCACGTCGCGACTGACAATTATCAGGGCGGCAAATTGGCAGGCCAAGCCATGGTCAAACTGCTCGGAGACTCCGGCGGCAAGGTGGCCATCCTCCATTTTCCGCAGGTCGAGTCATGCCAACTCCGCGTCAAAGGCTACCAAGAGGTGATCGATGCACACAATGCCACTGGCAAGGGAGGAAAGATCGTGACGGCCACCACTCTCGACGGCGGGGGTGTGCGCGACGAGGGATACAAGGCCGCGAAGGACGCCATCGAGGCTCATCCGGATCTCGCCGCCGTCTTCGCCATTAACGATCCCTCCGCTCTGGGCGCCCGGGCTGCGCTCGAAGCTGCAGGCAAAGCAGATCAAGTCAGCATCATCGGCTTCGACGGCCAGGCCATCGGCAAGCAGGCTATCCTCGACGGCAAGATCGTCTGCGACCCGATCCAGTTCCCCGACCGCATTGGTCAGGCCACCATCGAGATGATCATCAAGCACTTCAACGGCGAGGAGGTCCCCGCAGAGGTTCTGATCCCCTCCGAACTCTATTATCAGGATGACGCGAAGAAGGATCCGGCGTTGAAGATCAGCGAGCCATGACGCAGGTGGCCGCAGGGCGGGACACGCCGCTCTTGCAGATGCAAGGGATAGACAAATCATTTCCTGGCGTCCACGCCCTCAGGGGGATCGATCTGACCCTCATGCCTGGAGAGGTGCTCGCTCTGCTCGGAGAGAACGGGGCCGGCAAAAGCACCCTCATCAAGGTCCTCGGAGGTGCCCACCAACCCGACCACGGGAGCATCGAGATCGAAGGCGAAGTGGTCTCCATTGACTCACCCGCCGACGCCATCCGCGCCGGCATCGGCATCATCTACCAGGAGTTCAACCTGGTCCCCGCACTCTCCGCCTGGGAAAACATCTTCCTCGGGCGAGAACGCACCACGGCCGGATTCATCCGGCGCAGAGATGAGCGTCGGCGGGCTCAGGAACTCTTCGATCGGATCGGCGTCCGTGTCCCCATCGACGCCCCCTGCGGAAGCCTCTCGGTCGCGCAACAGCAGATCGTCGAGATCGCCAAAGCGCTCTCTCAGGAAGTCCGCATCATCGTCATGGATGAGCCTTCCGCGACCCTCACCCCGGCTGAGGTCAGCTGCCTCTTTGACATCATCCGCGACCTCCGCGCACAAGGAATTGGCGTCATCTACATCAGCCATCGCCTCGATGAGATCTTCCAAATCGCGAACCGGGTGAGTGTCATCCGCGATGGCGAATCGATCGGCACAGTTCCCATCGAAGAACTTACTCGGGTAAGCATGATCGAGATGATGGTTGGCCGGAAGATCGACAACGAATTCCCGAAGCATCGTCACCCGATCGGCGATGCCCGCCTGCAAGTGACGGATCTAGGCCGCGGACAGGCGGTTCGTCAGTTGTCCTTTGAGGTCCGACGCGGCGAAGTCCTGGGCGTGACCGGGCTTGTCGGATCCGGCCGAACCGAGGCCGCCCGTCTGATCTTTGGGGCTGACCAGGCAGACACCGGAACGATCACCCTCGACGGCGTCCCCCTCAGCATCCGCAGCCCACGCGATGCGATCGGGTCGGGCATCTGCCTCCTCACCGAGGACCGCAAGAGTCAGGGCTTGATCCTGGGGATGAGCGTGCGCGAGAACTTCGGCCTGCCGAATCTCCCCGAATTCAGCGTGGCCGGATTCATCCGCGAAGATCAGGAAGCGCAAGCCTTCGCCGGCCATGTGGACGCCCTCAGTATCAAAATCCCCCATCAGGAACAAGCCGCCGGGAACTTGTCCGGAGGAAATCAACAAAAGGTGGTCCTCGCCAAGTGGCTCCAGCGCAACGCCGAGGTCATCATCTTCGACGAACCGACTCGCGGCATCGATGTGGGGACCAAGTACGATATTTACCTGCTCATCAACGACCTCGCGAAAGCAGGCAAGGCCATCATCATGATCAGCTCCGAACTTCCCGAAATTCTTGGGATGAGCGACCGCATTCTCGTCATGCACGAAGGCCGGAAGGTGGGGATGATCGACGATGCGGCCAGCGCCACCCAGACCCAACTGATGGACCTCGCGGTAGGTTGACTCATTATTGCACTCTCATGGAAAAAAAAGACGGCCACACACTCTTAGGAAGATTTTTTCGCGATTACGGAATGATATTCGTACTCCTGCTCCTCTGCGTCCTCTTCAGCCTGCTCACGCTGGCCGAACAGCACCCGACCGGGGTTAAAGCCGGGCGGCAAGTGGCGGATCAGATCGTCAATCAAGAAGGCTCCGGAGCCGGCGTCGTGATCGTGACCAGGGACACCGCCGAGGATCACGCCTTCGCCGCCGCCATTCAGGCAGAACTTTCGGAACGCGGAGCCATCGTGCGGGCTTCTGTGAACGGATCTCCCGCCGACGCCCGACGCGTCATCTCCGAGGTGCTCGGGCGAGGGGAATCGATCGAGGCCATCGCCGCCAACGATGTCACAAGTCGGTGGACGATTTACGAGCAGTTCGAAGGCTTGGGCCGCGAACAAATTGTCACGCCGCAGTCCCACACCTGGCCGAACTTCCTCAAAATGAGCAATCTCCTCGGGGTGGCCAATCAGACGGCCATCTACGCCATCATCGCCATCGGCATGACCATGGTGATCATCACGGCCGGCATCGACCTCTCGGTTGGATCACTCGTCGCTCTGGCTTCGGTGGCCGGAGCACTCCTGATCCGGGACTTCGGAGGGGGAGCGGAGGCCAGCACTGGAATGATGCTTCTCGGTGTTCTGGCTGGCAGCGGACTCTGCGCTCTGGCTGGAGCCTTTACCGGTGCGATGGTCACGACCTTCCGGCTGCCTGCCTTCATCGTGACCCTCGCCATGATGTTGATGGCCGGCGGCTTGGCCTTCCGCCTTTCCAACGGATCTTCCATTCCCGAACTCCCGGCCTCCTTCTTCCTGATCGGCGGAGGCAAGATGTTGGGACTCCCCAACCCAGTCTGGATCATGATTGTGCTCTATGGCGTCGCGCACATTGTGATGACTCGCATGAGTTTCGGCCGCTATCTCTACGCCATCGGGGGCAACGCAGAAGCCGCGCGTCTCTCGGGCGTTCCGGTGAAACGGATTCTCCTCATTGTCTATACCATCAGCGGAGCCCTCGCCGGACTAGGCGGCATTGTGCTGGCCTCCAAACTCCAGGCCGGTGACCCGAAATTCGGGCTGATGTATGAACTCGAAGTGATCGCAGCGGTGGTGGTTGGCGGCACCTCACTGCTCGGTGGATCTGGAAAGATTCTCGGCACACTGATTGGCGCATTCATCATCGCCGTCATCAAAAACGGCATGAATCTCACCGCCGTTGATCCCTTCAACCAGAAGATCGTCCTCGGCGCCGTCCTCCTCGCTGCGGTTCTCATCGACACCCTCAAGCGGCGCCGCGCCTGAGCGACTACAGAGTAGCGGAAATAGCCGGGTATCGGGTGGAACTGAAAGTGGTGGGCAGAAACCTTCAACTCCAACGGGGTTGCGTCCGCGCCTGAAAAATCACCGGACAGGACGAATACAGGGAGCTTCTGCGACTTCATGGCGACATCCCGGCCATCGCTGGGATGTGCCACCGCCTCGGACTCATCGATCTGATCAACAGGAGCATCCCATGCAACACCGATCTTGACCTGGGAACCCTCGGCACTGGCAGATTCTCGAGTGGTGCTTAAAGCTCTTGAGAAGCGTTACGTAATACGTTATACTCTACTCCTCTGATTAGGAGGAGTGTATGGAATTCAATCGACTCACAGATAAGAAGGCAGAGCTTGAACCGTATCGCACGCAGGGTGCGGGGCTTCCCGCTGCCCTTGTCCAGAACCTCGACGATTGGTTTCGGGTAGAACTGACTTACACCAGCAACGCGATTGAAGGCAATACTCTCACCCGGCAGGAAACCGCCCTGGTGATTGAGAAAGGTCTTACCGTCGGCGGCAAGAGTCTCAAGGAACATCTTGAGGCCACGAATCACGCTCGGGCGCTCGATTGGGTTAAGGAACTCGTTTCGTCCCGTCAGAAAACGGTTTCGGAGAATGTGATTCTTGAAATTCACAACCTCATCCTCAAAGGCATCGAAGACAGCCACGCCGGACATTATCGTTCGGTTGCGGTTCGCATCTCTGGCTCGAACGTCATTCTTCCCAATCCTCTTAAAGTGCCGGACTTGATGGACGAATTTTGCCGTTGGCTGAAAAAGCCTGGTATCAACCATCCGGTGGAGTTTGCCGCTGAAGCGCATTATCGCCTGGTGACGATCCATCCCTTTGTGGATGGCAATGGTCGCACGGCTCGCTTGTTGATGAATCTCATCCTTCTTCTCCATGGTTATCCGCCGGCCATCATCCGAACTAGGGAACGGCTCCGCTACATCACCTCTTTAGAGAAAGCGCAGCTTGGGGGATCGAAAGATGATTACCTGAAGCTCATCGCCAGCGCGGTGGATCGTTCTCTCGATATCTATCTCAAAGCCGTCAGAAACGAATCCACTACGGAGCCGGAGGAGGTTTCACTTCTGAAAATCGGCCAACTTGCCAAAAGCGTCGATGAGACCGTTCGCACGATCCGCTTCTGGACGGGTGAAGGCTTGCTGAATCACGCCGACACCACGGCATCCGGCTACGCCCTCTACGATCCGGATTGCGTTCTCCGCATCCGCAAAATCCAGGAACTGAAGAAGCAACGATACACCCTTCGGGAAATTCGTGAGATGCTCGATTGAGCCTTCCGGCGTCTTAAGAGACTGTTGAAAAACTCCATCACGCCGAGGCCTAGGCAAAACGTGGGAAAAGTAGAGAGGGCTTCGCCGACGGGATCTGGGGAGCCCCTGCGGGCGGCAGCCATTTTGGACGCTGACTTTGGTGCCGCTCGGTCACGGTGCCCGCACCGCTCCCTCACGGCCCCGTCGCCAGCCCCCAAAATGACTCACCGCTCGGCGCGCCGACTTTTTCAACAGTCTCTTAAGGAGGAAGCCGAAACGAAGGAAGAATTCCGGCCATGCAAATGATCCGTGCCCTTTCGCGATGCTCTGAGGAGAAGTCGATCCTGCCGATTGAGGATACGGAAACAACAACTCCAACGGAGCTACGTATTTCAGCCCGGGGTCCCTCCTTCGCCACCTCCTCCGCTGAAGCTATGGCGGTCAAGAAGGCTACGGGAGGACAAGTGGCGCAACGCAGTGAAGCCTACCCCGGGACAACGGCACCAAAAAATCCCGCCGCTCCGTCAGATGCGTATGACGAGAATCCTTCATTCAACCCATTCCGAAAACCTGATTGGATCGATTTATGATTTCCGATTTATGATTTTTGAATCATGAAGTAAGAAGGATCCGCTGAACAAACCATATGATCTTGAGGAACGCTTGATCGATTTCGCGGTCGATGTGATCAATGTCGTTGAGGTGCTGCCGAATTCAAAGGCGAGCAATCACATTGCGAATCAACAAGCAACGTCCTGAAGGTCCCACGCAAGCAACAGAATCGCAAATGGAACGGCCTCAGGCACTTCCCATTTCAAAAATCGTAAATCATAAATCAACGAACGATTGCCAATGCTCGCGGATCGATGTCGAACCCCGAATCTTGTCATGCCGCTCTGCCGGAGCGCCAGAAATACGTCTGGGATTGATTCCGGGACGGACGCAACCCCGTTGGGGTTGGGATTGAAGTGGTTCCCTTACCGTTGCCAGTAAATTTTGAGTTTTATTGATGTCGTGATCTGGTCTGTGAGGTGGGCGGGGCGGTCAAGCTGGCTCAGCTTGCCGGGGTTTGGGGCGGGTAGCCCCAAG
>CAJQKQ010000080.1 GCA_905478925.1 uncultured Verrucomicrobiales bacterium | reverse complement strand
CTAGCCTACGACCCCGCGCCCAACACCAGAACCATCGTCGTTAACGTAAAGACCCAGGAGAACTCTAGCTTCAAGCCGATGCCGCTGGAGCAAATCATCGATTCCGATGAGGCCACCTATCCCTACAGCTTCAATCTCACCATCACTCAGCGCTTTGAATCGGCAGATGCTCTTTCGATCGCTGCCACTAAGGCTCCCTGATCCGCCATGTACAAGCAATCCATCATCCTTTTCGGTATCGTTATACCAATCGTCATTGCGGCTGTGTTGATCGGCGCCTGTGCCTTCGTACGGGGCAAGATCACCGCTTCATTCGACGAAAAGGTTCTGTATTATTCTGGCTATGAGAATAGCCGGCTCGGGGCGCTTGCCATCGAAGCTCAGATTAGCAGGCAGCGCGAAGACTACGTGCGTTGGAATGAACTGTTGGAACAGGAAACATTTTCGCTGGTGACAACGAATCTCCGAGCGATCGGTGAAACCCTTCCGCCGAAAGAATTCCAGCAGACTGCGTTCGAACGACTCGGGACGTCCGCCGGTATTGGCAGTGTTTCAGCACAAAAGTCCTCCGGCCTGAGGTTTAACTTTAGGGGTACGTTCAGAACAGTCCAGAAGGCGTTCCTTGAACTGGAGACAAGGATGCCAAACCTTCAGCTACAGCAATTGAAGATCGACCCCAATTCTTCCACCGAATCATCACTGTTGAATTTCCAGGTCACCTACACCGCATGGGAAAGCTGAGGCCAACAATTCCGCTCGATATGAAAAGACAGAACGAAAACCTTTACCGACATCTCTCCGTGCTAATATTCGGCGCGTCGGCGCTGTCGTTTGCGCTAGCTCCGCAGGTGCACGCCCAGTCTGCTGACATTTTCACGGAAGGTCAGACGGAGTCGGCGGTGGGTTCTTCCGAGGAGGAAAAGGAACCGGAGCCTGTGGATGAAAGGCCTTCCCGATTCGCAGGCGCTGACATCGAAGCCTACACGGCCTCCCGTGCAGCGGTTTTCTCAATGAGGAACCGCAAGACGGATCCCTTCGGACTGAACCAGGATCCAAGCGTGAAGCCTGCAGTGAGGAAAATCGCCAGCAAGTTACCTGTGAAACGTCAGATTGCACTGCCACCGAAGCCGCTGAGCGATATCGTGAAACTGATACGAGTCACCACGATTATGCCGGGAGAGAAAAAATTCCTGGTAGGGGTAAGGTCGTTTTCCGAGGCCGACGAATTTCCCCTTATTTTCCGCGGCAAGCGGATGAACATGAAAGTCGTTGAAGTGTCTTCCCGGAGCATCCTGTTCCAGAATCTTGACAATGGCGACAAGGCCTCCCTGGAGACCGAGATGCTTCCGCCGGGCATGATGGCAGGCGGCGACAAAATGCAGCCCCCCGGCCTTATTTCACCGCTAGACAACGTCGCACTTGAAGTGGGCACCTCCAACAGCCTAGACGCCAACAACTGATTACCCCGATACCCAAAACACCCGATGAAAACATACCCAAAACAATTGCTAGCAATGGCTTTCCTTTGCATTGGCACCGCGGTGTCGCCGGCGCAAGAGGACCTTCTCGGAGCTCTGACCGACCTCGTGAAAGAAAGTGAAGGGATTGCAATCCCGGAGCTTCCGGCCTTGACTCCACCGGTTAGCGGATCCTTGGATCTGCCGGAAGTGGGTGCGTCGGATCTCCCCGAGATTGGCGCACAACTACCGGCGGCCAACGTTGAAGGCGGAGAGGGTGCCGCACCATTCGCACCTCTGGAGGATCAGAAGCGCGAAATGGAGAAGTCATCGGAAGGCTATATCATCAAGGACGCCGGGCTTAACGATATCTTTCAGTTCCTCGCTAAGTCGGCTGGTAGGCAGTATTTCCATAATCTCAAGATCAACGGCCCCGACTTCATGGTCACCGGTCACCTCGACGACGGCAATCCGATCAACCAAATGGAAGAGCTGGCGTTTATGTATGGCCTTTCCCTTCACACCAAGGGCAACACGATCTACGCGCTCACACAGGCGCAGCTCGGTCAGCTCCCGAGTTCGGAATTCCACTATCAGCTGCAATATCTCCGTCCGGACGACATCGAACAAATCAAGGAACTCATCAAACCGATGCTCACGCCGGGAACCGGGATCGTGAATTTCGAGCCGAAAACCAATACGATCATCATCATCGATACGGCGACCCGTATCGAGGCTGCACAGAACCTCCTGCACGGGATCGACAAGGCAAAGGGTCAGATCGTCGTTGAAACGAAGATCCTGCGGGTGAATTCGAACAACGGTATCCGCAGCGGAATTGATTGGTCCAGCTCCCTTGGTGAAGGGGTCAGCTTGTCCGTGAGGCGCGATTTGAATTCGGTCTTTGGCCTCGAAAGTATTACATCCACGCCGAACCTTGTGCTCAGCCCGATGACCCTTACCGGGGTTCTCCGTGCCCTGAACGACGGCAACCTGGCCAACCAGGTTTCCAACCCCACACTCATCACCGAGGACAACGAGCAGGCTACGATCTCGATCATCGACCGTATCCCGATCATCACGTCCACCACGACACCTTCAGCAACGGGGCAGCCGACTGTCAGCGAGGAAGTGCGCTACAAGATTGACTCCGCTGACAAGGCAATCACCGAGGATCCGACCAACCATCGTGAAATCGGGATTTCCTTGGTGGTCACCCCGACCCTCCTGCCGGACGGCACGATACGGATGAAGTTGCGTCCTCGGTCCGCCCAGATCACCGGCTACATCATAGGCCAGGGCAGTGAGGGTTTCGCCGGAAACCGCTATCCGCAGGTGACTGAATCGATGGTGGAGACCCTCGCGCGGGTTCCCGACGGTTACTCGCTTGTCGTTGGTGGATTCTACGGTGAGGTCAAATCCAACGCCAAATCCAAGGTGCCTATCCTCGGTGATCTTCCCGTCATTAACTTCTTCTTCAAGAGCAAAGAGGCATCCAAGGAGCAGACTTCGTTGGTATTCATCGTAACGCCGAAATCCTACAATCCCCTCAGCGGCACCGAGACCGACCGTGTGACCAACGAGCTCAGAAGGAGGACGGAACTTCCTGGCGACTACGATTGGGTGGATCCCTACAATCCCGGCCCCGCCCACGAGCCGAACATGCGCCGTACCATGCGTGGCATAGCACCCACCAAAGCCCCTTACTATCCCCGGGCAGATGAAATCCCGGTGGTGAAATCGCATCGGTCGATCAGGGGCTCCGAAGCTTCTCCAAAGCCGAAGTCAAAGCCTCGCTTCAGCCATGCAAAGCGCAGATGATAGTTCTCGTCCCGTTTCCCTTTCATACAAATGGACACCCAATTTCAAGCAGTTCCCGAGGCCAGTGCAGCCAGCTCCGCGAAAACTCCTGATGAGATCGTGGAGTCCTGCTTCGTGCTTACCGCAGAGGCGCTGAAATCATCGGGCGCGGCCAATGAGTCCGATATCCTGAAAGCCCTCGGAAGCGTCCGTGAAGGCCAGACAAGGGGAGAGCCCCTCGATATGCTTGAGACATTGGCGCGCGTACAGGGTCATGATGAGGAGCGGCTCGGTGCTGCCATTCTCATCCTGAGTGATGCCGTCGCCTCAACGATCAATCCGATTCCTGCATCCATCCCATTTGCCGGCAAACTCATTGCCCCGTCCGCATTCTACGACTCCTTCGACGCGATGCACGAACTTGGAAAGGCGCTCCTCACCCCCGTTGTCTACGCCGAGGACACAGATGCGATCGGGACAGCGTCGATCAATCCCATCGCCGCCCAGATGCTCGGTGATGAAATTCACCTCGTCGTTGGGAAGCGCTTCGGCATCCGTCCTTTCATTACCGCCGCTCGGATGGAATACGAGTCTTGGGCTTTCCTCTGCCGCAAACACTTTGAACTCTAACCCCTCCCACAACCGCAAGTGATCGATTTCGATGGCATAACCTTCAATGAGCTGATCAGCCGCCGCATTATGACGGAACTGGCAGGGCACGACCCGAGCTTCGCTGGACTGGAACAGGACCAGGTGCCGAACCGGGTGACCCGTTTCAGTTTCATGGCGGCGATAGCGAAGATCAACGGGTTGCCGTTCTTCCCAAAGATCGCCGAGTTCTGCGATGCGTCCCTTCACAAATATTGCGACTCGACGGTGATGACCCGGGGCTTCTTCGCTCCGCTTTGTATGTCAGGCGAGAACACGCTGATCGTCGCGACGGCAAACCCATGGAGCCCGCTTGCCGAGGAATACCTCGCACCACGTTTCCCTGACCTTGAGATCGTAAAGGTTGTTACGTTGGCGTCCGAAATTAGCCGAGCGATCGAATCCGTCGCCACAAACAACGGCCCCAGTCGATCCGAGCTTGAGGCGATCGACGTCGAGGATATCGACGATGGCATCCATGATTTCGATGTCACCACGGACTACACCGAACCAATGGCGCAGCTCGTTGCGACCGTGATGTGCGACGCTGTCCGGACTCGCGCATCCGATATCCACTTCAAGGTGGAGAAGGAAACGTTCTACTACTGCTTCCGGGTGGACGGCGATATCGGCAGGAAGGTCGAGATCCCGATGAAACTCAAAGATCGTCTTGATGCGTTCCTGTTGAACCTGATGAAACTCCCCACCGAGATCAGGAACACCACGCCAGGCATCTCGGGGCGTTTCACCATCTCCTATTTCCACCGCCCCATCGACATCCGGTACGAGAGGCACCGCACCTATCGCGGATATCATTTGACGATGCGTTTGCTCGATAAGAGTAATATCAACGTGACGCTGGGTAAGGGAACCCTTGCATTCGACGATGAGACCATGTTCGCACTGAACAAGGTAATGAAAATTCCGGCGGGCATCATCGTTATGTCCGGGCCGACTGGATCCGGAAAATCCACTACGCTGAATGCCATACTGCGCGAGCTAAACAGGCCGGAAGTCAACATCCTCACGCTTGAGAACCCGGTGGAGGATGAGGTGCCCGGGATCACCCACTGCGACCTGAAGAGCCCGAAGGAGTTCAAGCCGATGATCGCATCCTTCATGCGTTCCGATCCGGATATCATCCTGATGGGCGAGGTACGAGACCTTGAGTCCGCCGAGCTTGCCATCGAGGCCGCGGTCACTGGGCACAAGGTTCTGACCACCATTCACACCCCGCGTGCTTCCCAGATCATCGAGCGTTTCGAGCAGCTCGGCGTCGAGCGATGGAAGATTGCACAAACCTTGAAGGCGGCATGTGCGCAACGTCTTGTGAAAATGCTCTGCCCCTACTGCAAGGAGGCCGCCACCGGTATCTCCGAGTTGGATCGCAAGACTTTCGCGCTCGAGGACTCCTGGGCGGATGTCTCGGTTTTCAAGGCGCACGACGACGGATGCGCCGAATGCCGTAACACCGGATACTCAGGCCGGACGGCCATCCTTGAGATTATCCCAATTACACCCAAGGTTTCCGACCAGCTTTCGAAAGGGGAACTGACCCCCTATGAACTCGAGGTGAAGGTCGCCGAGGAAGGCATTCTTCCCAATCTGCGCCGCAGCGGACTCCGCCTCCTGCGCGAAGGAAAAACCGATATCGCCGCTGTCAGCAAGGTGATCGACATGACCTACACCGATGACTAGCGCCGCAATCACCCAGAAGACGGCGACACCGCCTCCGGTAAAACCCGCGAAACCGATAGCCAAGGCCGCCGGAGCGAAGGCGGGTTCGATCCCGGAGAAGAAACCCGGCATTACATTTTTCAACGGGCCAAAGAAGGTCAAGGAGTTCTCAAATAAGGAGCAGGTAGACATGTTCCGTGGCCTCGGATCGATGCTGCGAGCACAGATCAATACGGCTGATGCCCTCAAATACTATGGGCAGGGTCTCCAGAATAAAGGGATGTCGGATTGTCTCGCCGCGATCCGTACGGACATCAATACGGGCATGAACGTTCATGAGGCATTCCGCCGGACGAAGCGTTTCAACGAAACGATCATCGGACTGATCCAGGCGGGATCGGACGCCGGTCAACTCCACGAGGCATTCCGAGCCCTAGCCACCCGAATCACCAGCCAACTGAAGTTCGCCAAGGCGATCAAGAAGGCCACGCTCATGCCCGGTGTGATTATCGCCGTCCTCCAGTGCGCTTTCATCATTTCGCAGGTGAAGATCGTCCCGCAGGTCGAGGAGATGTTGAGCGGTGTCGGCCAAGAGCCAGACGGCCTCACTGCAATCTCTTTCAAGATCAGCCATTTTACCCAGGCGGTCTGGCACATTTACGTGCTTTCAGTCATCGGGATCGCGGTTACAATCACGAGATCCTCCAAGGTTCGTGGGATTATCATGGGTATCGCCATGCCGAAGTGGCGCCTGTTCCGCCTGCTGATCATGTCGCTCCGGCAGATGACGTTTATCTCGACAATCAGGATGCTGCACTCCAACGGGATCAACCTTGCCAAATCCATCCGTGTCTCGGCCAACAGTGTCATGGGAACCCCTTTCTATAAGGAACTCAGGGAGGCGGCTGACAAGTATGAGAACTCCGGTGTGCCTCTTTCCACTGCGTTTGCAAAATACACATCCGTGGACTCGCAGGTCACCCACATGCTTTCCATCGGCGAGAAATCCGCATCACTCGATTCGCAGCTCGAGATGCTTTCTGTGATGTATGAAGAGGATGCGGAGAACTACATGTCCATGTTCGCCGCCACCATCAGCTTTCTCGTCCTGCTCATCGCCGTCGCGATCATCGCAGCCGTCTTCATCGGAACGTTCCTCCCGATCTTCCTGATGGGGCCGAAGATGATGCAGAGTGGAATCTAACGAACAGTTAAACCCCGAATGCAATGCAACTCACCCGAATCGACCGCTGGCTCAAGGAAAAGTTCGTTTACCAGATTCAGATTCTGACACTGAGACCTAGCGGTGATGTGCCCAAGGGAGTCAAAGAGATCGAGCTTCCGGAGAAACCCGGAAGGCGCTTTAAATTTCTCTACACAACAGGCAACAGCGCCGCCGCTGACAGGCTCCTAACAGGCCTTAAGGAGGAGAACCAGATGTTCAATACGAAAGTTGTGGACAAGGAAGCTTGGTGGGTGGAGTTCGTTGCGCCCGAGGGGAAATCCGTTACCTGGTATCTCGTCTCTGCTTTCGTCTTGATGGCTCTTTTTACTCCCGTTGTTATCTGGGTGAGGGGACTTCTCCAGAGCCCGGAGTTCATGAAGAACCTTGAGGATGCGAAGAAGGTCTTGGAGGGCTGATATACCGTGGATGTGATTTTTATCGGTGTTTTTCACCCGGTAGGGCTGATCCGGCTCGGTCAGCCCACTTTAAAAATCTAGCAGTCCACCTCACCCACACGGAAGTGAGATCCCGGGAAAAATACAGTGTCTTGCCGTGGCTTCACTCCCTTTCCGGAGATACGGCGCTTGCGTTTTTGATCACGGCCGACCGAGCCGGATCAGCCCTACCATGATTGAATCGATTGGGCTGCGTCAGGTGAATACACCGATAAAAATCACACCCATATACCGTAGCCTTTCATTTGACGAAGGGCTGGCTTGTGGGCATCCTGCCCGGAGAGATGACTGCACCGAAACGGGTTCTTTTTGTATGCACGGGGAACACATGCCGCAGCCCGATGGCGGAGGCGCTTTTGCGGAAAGCCGTGGAAGGGCGTGATGATTTCTCGGTGAAGTCCGCCGGGGTGGCCGCCTCGAAGGGTTCCCCTTGCAGCCGTGACACGGCTGAGATCTGCGGTGCGCTACAAGCTCCTCTGGAAGGCTTCCGAAGCCAGCCAGTGTCAGCAAAATTGCTGGAGGAGGCGACGCATGTATTCACCATGACACGCGGCCACATGCACGTCCTTGAAGACCATTTCCCCGAGTTTTCCGACAAATACTACCTGGTATGCGAGTTTGTCGAGGTGCCGGGCATCGGGCTTGGGGCTGATGTTCCAGACCCGATCGGTATGGGGAAGGGGGCGTATGAGGATGTTGCGAAGGTGCTGGATCTCGCTATCCCTGCAATCATCGCCTACATCGACCAGACCACTCCGAGATCCTGACGCATCAGATCATCCCGAGCTTCATTTTTCCCTCCTCGGTGATCATGTCTTGGTTCCATGCCGGATCCCAGACGAGCTCGACGTTGGCCTCATCGATGTCATCGATGGTCATGATCTTCGCCTGCGCGTCGGCGGCGATCACCGGACCCATGCCGCAACCGGGGGCGGTGAGGGTCATCTTCACCTGGACAATTTTCCTGTCGTCCACCTGGTCGATGGCACAGTCATAGACAAGGCCGAGGTTCACGATGTCGACGGGGATTTCGGGATCGTAAACCCCCTTGAGCTGGGACCAGACCTGCTCCTCGAGCGGAGCATCCTTGAGGCGAACCGCTTCGGCATGCTTTTTTTTCTCCTCCTCGGCATCGACTCCAAGTGCATCTGCATCCTGGGAGGAAATGCGGGCGAGGCCTTGTGAAGTTGCGACAGTATAAGTTCCGCCAAGCCGCTGGGTGATGAATACCGCTGTGCCAGCGGGAAGTGTCATTGAATCGCCGCTAGGGATCTGGACGGCCGTGATCTCGCGGGAAAGTTTGATTTCGTCGTGCATGGAGTGACTAAAAGCCAGTAAACTCCCTGCGGCAAGGCGCATTCGCCGGGGATATCAGTGGGCAGGTCTTTCCAAGTGACAGAACACGGACAAGCCGGTAGCCTCCTTCAACGGTATGTGGGGGTTCATTGAGCAACATTTGAGAGACGGGATCGAAATCCTGGTGCTTGCCGTTTTTATTTACCAACTCTACCGGGCATTCCGTGCGACCCGTGGGGCGCAGATTCTTGTCGGGCTGGGGCTGGTTCTTGTCGTGCTGGCGCTGGTCACAGAGGTCTTTGATTTCGAGGTGATCGGCTGGATTATCACCCGCTCGGCCGCGGTGCTGGCCTTCGCTTTGCTGGTTATCTTCCAGCCCGAGCTCCGCAACGGCCTCGCTCGGCTCGGCAGTAGCAGGTTCTTCTCCTTTTCCAGCAAGCGCCGGCTGGCTTTCGTCGAAAGGCTTGCTGATGCCGTGGTTTTGCTTTCCAAGAAGCGCATCGGCGCACTGTTCGCCATCCAACGCGGCATCAGTCTCAAGGAGCAGCTTGAAACTGGCGTGGTTCTCGACGCCCATTTCACCTCGGAGCTTTCCATGAGCGTCTTTTATCCGAAGTCGCCGCTTCACGATGGCGGCATCATCATCGCCGATGACCGGGTCGCTGGTGCTGCCTGTGTCTTTCCTGTCACGGAGAAGGAGATGAAGGACCGCTCTACCGGCTTGCGCCACCGCGCCGCCATCGGACTCACGGAACGGACCGATGCGGTCGCCGTCGTCGTGAGCGAGGAAACAGGGAGTATTTCGATTTCCGAAAACGGATCTCTCCAGCGCAACCTCACGGAAAAGCAATTCCGCGAAAAACTTTCGGAAATCTTCTTCTCCGGCCCACCTTCCAATGAAACTGAAACTGTCGAAAAACTGGATCGCGAAACTTCTGTGTCTTCTTCTGGCGACCGGGATTTGGTTTCTGATTAAGAGTCACCTGGGTACATTACCGGTCGGTGACGGGAGCGGGAATCCCGTGCCGCCTCGTGCCACCCCTGTGGACGAGGATAGCCTTAAGCCCCGGCGCTAAATCAGATCCTTTGCCTGCGAATTCTCACAGCCACGAAATCCGCGTCGGGGAGGATTCTCTTCTCGATCTCCACTTCCACGCAGGAAAGGGGATAGGTGGTAAGTAGGTGTTCTGCGACTTCCGTAGCCATGGTTTCGATCAGGTGCCGCGGCTTTGCTGAGGCGATTTTCGCCAACTCGATCGAAACGCGGTGGTAGTCAACCGTGTTGGAAACATCATCACTCAGCCCCGAGAAATCCTGTGAGGGGTGCATCCTTATGCTGATCCACAGGTTCTGGGCTTCGGCGCGTTCGTCATCGGGCACGCCGATGTGCGTGCTCACCTTGAGTCGCCTGATCTGGATCTCGTCTCGATTCATGGCAGTAGTTTCTCATCGATCACTCGCTGCAAAAGGATTTTCGTGGCTGAGTTCAGATCCATGGCAAGCGCCTGTTCGATGCTCACCCATACGAATTCCTCCGCCTCGTCGTTCAGGGTCACTTCATGGGACGATGCCTGAGCAACATAGTTGAGCAGGAGGAAGTGCTCCTTTCTGAAAAACTCCGGCGACTCGATGCAATCTTGCACCATCACGAAACGGATATCGGAAACCTCCAGTCCGGTCTCTTCCATGATCTCGCGGATGAGTGCCTGTTCGCTGGTTTCGCCGCGTTCGATCTTGCCGCCGGGAATGCCCCAGAGGTTGCTCCACTTGTGCGTGCGAATAATCAGAAGCTTGCCTTTTCCGTCGTGGATCAATGCACCCACAGTCGCTACGGGTCGATCCGATTTCCGCTTGTCGAACATCTTCACCAGCACTCCGAGGTCTGGGACGGTGATGTCGGGGCGGACGCTGGCCAGCACCTCCGCATGATGGTATCCAGTGAGGACGGCGATTGAGGAAATTCCGCCGTGCTTCGCGGTCTCCACGTCGTGGGTCATGTCGCCCACAAAGGCGGTCTCGTCCTTTACGAGTCCATGGGATTCGAGGATCGCGGCAATCACTTCCCTTTTGTCGAGGACGCCAGCGTAAGTTTCCTCGAAGAAACCTTTCATTCCGAATTGCTCCAGCTGCCGCATGAAAGTATCTGCATCCATCGAGGTGAGGACGAACATTCGCAGGCCTCGCGCTTTCGCCCATTCCAGCTTCTCACGGGCATGTGGCAGGACGGTGACGAGGCTCGTCGCCTCATCGAAAGCGGGGCGGAAATGCGCCTCTAGTTCTTCCAGGTCGACGCCCGGAAGCAACTCTTCGTAGAACTCGCGGTAGGGCAGTCGGAAGCTGCGACGGAAGCCTTCCCTGTCGTAGGGCGCGATCCCGTATTTCCCGAGGACGGTATTGGTCGCCTCGATCACGGGTCCCATGTCGTCGACAAGTGTGCCGGACCAATCGAATATGAGATTCCTGAACATGAATGGGAAGAGGTTTACCGCAAAGGCGCAAAGCTCGCGGAGGGACGCAAAGCTTGGGTTGAGAAAATTAAGGATTTAAAGTTAGGTAGGACTGGCTTTGCGTCCCGTTGCTGATTTTGCGGTGAAAATTTCAAAAGCCATTCGTCATCCGAGGTTGAAGCGGATCGAATTGACCTTCCCAGCTCCGAAGCGTGCTTTGACTTTTTTCAGGAGTTCCGGCTTCAATTGCTCGAGATGGAAGCGAACCGCAGGTTGGGTTACGCGCAGGACAAGGTGGCCTTCCTTCACGGAAACGGGTTCGGTGTTGGCAGCAATGAAATCGCCAGCGATCTCCTTCCATGCGGCCTTGACCTCCTCCTCATTAAGGCCGTCCGCGAAAAACTGCGATTTGAGAATGCCGTCCACCCATTTGCCGGCATCGCTTATATTTGCGTTCAGGTTGGTCGGCTTTTCACAGCCGAGCCACTCGCGCATCAGATCCTCGTGTATTCCCTCGCGGCGCGGCGGTTTTTTTCTCCGTGGCGCGGCCATGGGATTTACTCGTCTCCGTCTTCGCCGATGGCCTCGACGGGGCAGCCCTCCATTGCTTCGCGGGATTGCTCAATCTCCTCGTCGTTCTCCGGTTGCTTGAAGACGAAGGAATATCCTTCGTCTTCCGCGCGGGTGAAGTTCGCCGGAGCGGTTTCGCGGCAGAGATCGCAGTCGATGCATTGGCTATCGACGTAAAATTTTCCGCCGACGTTTTCCTCGTTCTTGTCTTCCTTGTCTGCCATAATGATTGGTTATTCGCTCCCCTTCGATGCATGGGGATGGAGATTGTTGCAACTCAAAATTACCGCACCCTCGCCATAAGCCATGGGAGCAATTCCTCAACGGGCAGGCGCTCCTGCACCATCGAATCGCGGTGGCGGATGGTGACGGTTCCCTTGAGGGACGGATCTTCCTCGCCGAGTGTCTCGAAATCGACGGTCAGGCAAAACGGCGTGCCGACCTCATCCTGGCGGCGATAGCGGCGGCCGACGGCTCCTCCGTCGTCGTAGAACACGTTCATCCATGGCTGCAGCTCTTTCTGGATCTCGCGGGCGATCCGAACCTGTTCCTCGTTTTTCTTCAGTAGCGGGAAAATGGCGGCCTTGATGGGAGCCATGGAGGGCATGAAGCGCATGACCGTGCGGACGTCGTTCTTGCCGTCTTTTCCGAGATCCTCTTCGTCGAAGGCCTCGCAGATCAGGGCGAGCACCGTGCGGTCACAACCGGCGGATGGTTCGACGACGTGCGGGATGAAACGCTCTTTGGTCTCCTCGTCGAAATATTCAAGCGGTCTGCCGGAACCTTTCGCGTGGACGCCGAGGTCGTAATCCGTGCGGTAGGCGACGCCTTCCAGTTCCTGGATGCCGAAGGGGAACTCGTATTCGATATCGTAGGTTTTCTTCGAGTAGAAGGCGCGCTCGCCGTCCGGGACGTCGAGGATGTGAAGCTTCTCGCGGGGGATGCCGATCTCTGCGTAGAAGGTGAGGCGGGTTTCCAGCCATTCCTCGGTGAGCTGCATGCCGTCTTCCGGGCGGCAGAAATACTCGATTTCCATCTGCTCGAACTCGCGGGAGCGGAAGGTGAAGTTGCGGGGGTTGATCTCGTTGCGGAACGATTTACCGACCTGTGCGATGCCGAAGGGCAGCTTGATTCGGTTCGAATCGAGCACGTTCTTGTATTGGCAGAAAATCGATTGTGCGGTCTCCGGGCGGAGGTAGGCGGTCTGCTCGCCGGTGGCTCCGAAGTTTGTCTGGAGCATGAGGTTGAACTCACGCGGCTCAGTGAGCAGGGAGCCGTTTGCCGGATTGTAGCTGGTTGAATCCTTGATCTCTTCGGTGGTTTCGCCTTCGAGTTGGATGGACTTGATCGCCTGCTTTTTCGGCATGACAGACTCGTTGATAAACTTGGAATAGAATTCGCGGGCGTTCTTGCGGGTCTTCGCCTCGTCCTGACCGGGCAGTTGGAGGATGGAATAGGCTTTTTCCGATTTCCACTCGGTATCGGGGATACTCGCGCCGGTGAAATGGAAAACCGTGCCGCTCTGCGGTTCGATCTGGTCGGCGCGGAGTCGGGCGTTCGAAAGCAGGCAGTCGCACATCGGATCGCTGAATCCGCCGATGTGACCGGAAGATTTCAGGACTTCCTCCATGGTCAGGATGGAGCCGTCCAAGCCGAGCACGTCGTCGCGTTCCTGCACGGTCTTGCGCCACCAGTAGTCCTTGAGATTGCGCTTCAGCTCGGTGCCGAGCGGGCCGTAATCCCAGCAGCCGTTGAGGCCGCCATAGAGTTCGCCAGCTTGAAAAATAAAGCCTCTGCGTTTGCACAGGGAGACGATCTTCTCCATCCGCACCGGGTCCGTCACATCCTTGTTTGCCATAAAATTAATCCCGCTTTCGGGGGCGCGGATAAGAACACAGGCTTATGGTGGGGGCAACATCAATTCAGGGGGGGCGAAATACGCCTGTTCCGTGGTGTTGGCTGCTCCGGATTGCTGCGGCGAACCCCGCGCCCTCAAGGGAGAACTTGAATCCGCCGCAGTCCATCCGCTAACCACGGGTATCGTGAAAATGAAGCGCAAAACGTGCCACGGATTTTTAAACTCTAAAGTTTAGAGTTTAAAGTTTCCGGGACTTTGTCCAACTTCTCGCCCCTCCCATGACCGCCTCCGAGATCCGCACTTCATTCTTCGAGTTTTTCCGCGAAAAGCAGCACACCCTCGTGCCGTCCGCATCGTTGATGCCACAATCCCCGGGTTTGCTTTTTACGAACGCGGGGATGAACCAGTTCGTGCCGTATTTCCTGGGCACCGAAAAGCCTGCCTACAGCCCGCCGCGCGCCACCGACACACAGAAATGCATCCGTGCGGGCGGCAAGCACAACGATCTCGAGGATGTCGGCTACGACACCTACCACCACACGTTTTTCGAAATGCTCGGGAATTGGTCGTTCGGTGATTATTTTAAAAAGGAAGCCATCGAGTGGAGCTGGGAACTGATCGTCGATCACTGGGGCGTTCCTGCGGAAAGGCTTTACGCCACGGTTTACGCGCCCACCGGGGGCGATCCGTCGACTTTCGACCAGGAGGCCTACGATCTCTGGGCTGCTTTGTTTGAAAAGATAGGCCTCGACCCCAAGAAGCATATCGTTAACGGCAACGTGAAGGACAACTTTTGGATGATGGGCGAAACCGGTCCCTGCGGCCCTTGCTCCGAACTGCACGTCGATCTCACGCCGAACGCCGACTCCGGCGGGAAGTTGGTGAACATGGACTCCGATCTCTGCATCGAGATCTGGAACCTGGTCTTCATTCAATACAACGCCGAGGCCGACGGCACGTTCCGCGACCTCCCATCCCAGCACGTCGATACCGGAATGGGCTTCGAGCGTGCCTGCTCGTTGATACAGAACACCAAGGGCTTTACCGATTTCTCCAAGAAGCCGACCAACTACGCCACCGATGTTTTCCAACCGATTTTTCGGAAACTGGAGGAACTGAGCGGCAAAACCTACACCGACATCTACCCGGAACCGGGTGCGGATCGTGCGGCGTTCTCCGAGGAGATGAAAACGGCGGTCGCTTTCCGCGTCATCGCGGACCATCTGCGGACTCTTTCGTTTTCTGTCGCCGACGGAATCATGCCGGGCAACAACGGTCGGAACTACGTTCTTCGCCGCATTCTTCGCCGTGCGGTGCGCTACGGTCGCCAGCTCGGATTTTCCGGAGAGAAACCATTTTTCGGAGCGCTCGTGGGGGCGCTCGCCGAGCAGATGGGAGATGTTTTCCCGGAGCTGAAATCTCGCGAGGATTCCGTGCGCAAGACGCTTGAGACCGAGGAAGCGAGTTTCAACCAAACCCTGGATCGTGGCTTGAAGCGTTTTGAGGACGAGGTCACGCGACTTGCTGCCGGAGAACTCTCTGGGGATGTCGCGTTCCAACTATACGATACCTACGGATTTCCCATCGATCTCACCGAACTGCTTTGCACTGAGCGCGGATTGAAACTGGATCTGATGCGTTTCGGCAAGCTGATGGAGCAGCAGCGGAAAAAGGCTCAGGCCGCGCAGAAATCGACGATTGTAAGAGCCTTGGATATTTCATCCGAAGCGGTCACCGAATTTGTCGGCTTCGAAAGCGATGAGACCGAAGCCACGGTGCTGGAGATTCATCCGCAGGACGATTCGTCGTTCGTGATCACTGATAAAACCGTTTTCTATACGGAGATGGGCGGCCAGAGCGGTGATACCGGAACTCTCGTGATTTCTGGTATCGAAATTCCAGTAACCGGCACGCAGCAGATTGCAAAAGCACGGGCTCATGTGGTCGATTCGGCTACCGATCTAAAAGTTGGAGACAAGGTCACTCTGAAGCTCAATACGAAGCGTCGGCGTCCCATCGAGGCGCACCACACCGCGACCCACCTGCTTCACTGGGCGCTGCATGAAGTGGTTTCCAAGGATGCCACGCAACAGGGTTCCGCCGTGGATGAAAATCGGCTGCGCTTCGATTTCAATAGCGCCGCTCTCACTCCGGAGGAAATCGCCTCCATGGAGGAAATGGTCAACGGAGCCATCAAGCAGAACATGGCTGTCTCCTGGACGGAAGTCCTGCACGCCTCGATCAAGGATAGAAAGGACATCATGCAGTTTTTCGGAGACAAGTATGGGGAAACCGTCCGGGTGGTGGAAATCGGCGGCAAACGGAATGCACTCGATGGCTACTCGATGGAACTCTGCGGCGGCACCCACGTCCGGAATACCGGCGAGATCGGCCTTTTCAAGATCAAATCCGAAGCTGCAGTCGCCTCCGGAGTCCGTCGCATCGAGGCCGCGTGTGGAGATGCGGCATGGAATTACTTCAACGAGTCCGTGATGAAATGGGACACCGAACTCAAGGCCGCCCGTGCGAAACTCAAGGAGGCAAACGCCCGCCTTGCGGAACTTGATGAGGAGCCCGAAGCCGTAAACGACTTCCCTCACATCATGGGAGCGATGCTCGTCGCGCGCGGAGATATTGCCGAAATCAACGCCACCTTCGACCACGGTCTGCGGACTTTGGACGAGACTCAGGCTGCTGCTGTCGAGGCGGAGAAACGCATCAAGAAGATCCAAGCCGCCCAAGCAGCGAAATTGGCCGACGAGGCTTTGGTCGACCTGATTGCCAAGGGTGAGCCAATCGTCGAGAGTTTCGAATCCGATGCATCGTTGCTTCAGGAGTTGCAGAACGGCCTTAAGAAGAAGGGCTTTGCCGGTCCGGCGCTCCTGATCGTTGATGACGGGCAGAAACTCCACCTCGCCGTGCACTGCGGACCGGGTGCGATTTCCAATGGCTTGAAGGCCGGAGATATCCTTCGCGAACTGGCGGCCATCGCCGGCGGCAAAGGCGGCGGCAAGCCGGATCAGGCACGCGGAGCAGCTCCGGAGCGGGCAAAGCTCGGCGAGATCAAGTCCGTGGCCGAGGCGAAGTTCAAAGCGTGACAACCTGAAGTGGATTCCGCCCCTCATTCCAGCGAATGATCTTCTCATCCGCTGTGATCAGCGGGATGCCTAGGACGACAGCGGTCGCGACGATGATCCGGTCTGCAGGATCGCCGTGAAAGTCCGGAAGGCGGCAGCTTACCATGGAAATTTCCGCAGTGAGTGGAGCCAGGCTTGCGGGCGGTTCGAGATTGGCGGAAAACCACGTGTCCTCGTCGGAAAGGAGTTTGAGGTGACCCTTCATCGACAGCATGGAAACCTCCCATTGGGAGATGGCGGAGATGATGGCGGTGCCGGAAAATTCACTCAGTTTTCCGCCCGCGCATCCCCAGCTGCCGCCCAGATCCAGACGTGAGTGTCGAAAACGGCTGTGACGAGATTTTCAATCTTCGGCATCCCATGGTTCTCCAGTTGTCATCAAGTCTCCGAGGATGATCGTGGATTTTGACGAGCGGCCGAACAACGCTCCCGGTTGGCTGGCTGAAATCGGAACCAACTCCGCAGCGGGGCGGCCGTGGCGTGTGATCGTGACGCGGGATTTTTCCTTCTGCACCTTTTCGATTACACCGAGGCACTTCGCCTTGAACTGGGTGACTGTCATATTCATCAAATGACTATGGTATGACCACTTTTGTTTTGTAAGCGGATTTTCCATGGTTTTTGGTGAGGCTTGCCGAATGGCTGCATTTTCATAGAATTTCGGTCAATGCCGCTGAAACTGAAAATCTCTAAAGTTGCGGCTGGTCGTCCTGTATTGCGATTGGGCGACTCCCCAGCAAAGGGGAGGGGCAGGGCGGCACGATTGCGATTGGCGAAGGAGAATGAAGTGGAAACTCGAAGCAGCGAAGCTCAAATGCAGGTCACATTGATTTGCTATTCGCTGTGGGCGGGGTTCTGGTTTCAATTCGTAATAGGAGTTTGCTATAATCTACCTTCGATCCACACTCTCAGCGGGGGCAACTGGTATGCTCCGGATTTGGATTTCTACCTCGTAACTCCCGAATCTTTCCCATTTTCAATCGTCGGCAACTTTCTCTTTTATTCCGTCATTGGATCGGCTTTGGCACTATTCTTCGCTTGGATCTTTACCAAGGGTGTCTCAGGAAAATGGAGGCTGAGGTTTGTGGTAGTCCTTTTCGTCACGATCATCATAGGGTGGAGTGGTGCGGCATTCTTGGCTGAGGAGGCAGCATGGAACGAGGGACTGAAGAAGAGGATCGCAAAAGCTCGTCAGGATTGGAGGTGGGCAGCGAGAGAGAGTGACTGGGATGGAGGAGGGGGCTGGCATGAATACCACTTTCAGAAGGCACGGGAAAAGGTGGAGCGCTTGGAGGCCTTGGCGGAGAGAAATCCGTATAGAGAAAATTGAGGTGTTTTGGGTATAGCTAGGAAATCGACTGCTGATAAGGATTTCCCAAACGGCTTTACAGAAACCCGCCCGGGTCATTGAATCCCTCCGCTATGCCTCTGACCATCAAACCAAAATCCGAATGTGCCTTTGACCAGATTTCCCTTGGGGAAGTGATGCTCCGCCTTGATCCGGGCGAAGGCAGGATACGCACCGCCCGCCAGTTCCAGGCATGGGAGGGTGGCGGCGAATACAACACTTCGCGCGGTTTGCGAAAATGCTTCGGCTACAAGACGGCGGTTGTTACGGCTTTCGTGGAAAACGAGGTCGGCCACCTGATCGAGGATTTCATCATGCAGGGCGGAGTTGCTACGGATTTCATCCAATGGCGTGAGGACGACGGCATCGGTCGCTCCGTGCGCAACGGCCTGAATTTTACCGAGCGCGGTTTCGGAATTCGTGGTGCGGTAGGTAATCCGGATCGTGGGAACACGGCGGCCTCGCAGCTCAAGCCGGGCGACGTCGATTGGGATCACATTTTCGGAAAACTCGGCGTCCGCTGGTTCCACACCGGTGGTATCTACGCAGCGCTGTCCGAGAGCGCGGCAGAGGTCACCGTTGAGGCGGTCAAGGCGGCGAACAAATACGGAACCATCGTTTCCTACGACCTCAACTACCGCCCCTCGCTGTGGAAAACCATCGGCGGGCTGGACAAGGCGCGGGAGGTGAACCGCGAGATCGCGAAATACGTGGATGTGATGATAGGCAACGAGGAGGATTTCACCGCATCGCTCGGTTTCGAGGTCGAGGGCGTGGATCACAATATCTCCTCCATCGAGCTGGATGCTTTCAAGTCGATGATTGAAACGGCGGTCAAAGAGTTCCCGAACTTCAAGGTGGCCGCTACGACACTTCGCGGGGTGAAGTCCGCGACGATCAACGACTGGTCTGCAATCCTCTGGCATGATGGTGAATTCCAGGAAAGCAGGAATTACGACAATTTGGAGATCTTGGATCGTGTTGGTGGAGGCGATTCCTTCGCATCCGGCCTTCAGTTTGGCTTCTTGGAGTTCAACGATGCGAAGAAGGCCATCGAATACGGTGCTGCTCATGGTGCGCTTGCCGCGACGACGCCCGGCGACACCTCGATGGCGACCCGCAAGGAAGTCGAGAAGCAGATCTCCGGCGGTGGCGCGCGGGTGGTGAGGTAGAAATTGGTTCGATCAATCGCGACCCAGATGAAATACGTGACACTCCTTGTCTTTTCCTACAGCGTCCACATCCTTAGCGCAGTTAACCCCTCCACCTAAAAAAATATGCGAAAATTGTTACCCGTCCTGATCATGTTGCTCCCCGCTGTCGCGGATATCCAGGGAGCGACGGTATGTTTTGAAAAACACGTGGAAACCGCGAACGGTCCGAGAACCTGGTCGTATGAACTTGGCGTCGCAATGATCACTTCGAATGACATCGAGGACTTCGTGGGCTTCGGCGACTCCGTGAGCAGGGCTAGCGGGCCTGGTGGTGGCGAAATTTTCACGGTTACGGCCTCCCGGCGCCTCGGCCAGTTGGTTTGGAATGTGGGTGGGCACACGTTCACTCCGCAAATCGAACTGCCGTTCACCATGGAGGTGGTGAACGAAAATACTGGAAGTAACTTTCCGGCATTTGCCTGCTCCATTAATGTGAGGTGGATCGATTTCCCTTGGAACGACTACGTCAAAACCACCTTCTCAATGGGACTCGGCCTGAACTATTCCGAGCAGATCTACCAGATTGACGAGATTCGGCATCCCGGAGAGGACCGGTCCCATCTGAAGTTCAACTGGCCTATCCAGATGACATTTTCTCTACCCGATCGTCCCGATGACCAGTTGATGATTTACATCATCCACCACTCGGGTGGGGAGACCTTCGATCACGGAGGGATGAATGCCCTTGGTGTGGGCTATCGTCGCGATTTCTGATCGCTTGGCATTGGGGGCAATAGCGGTTAAGTATTCGGCGTGGAGGAAAGCGAAGCCGAGAAAACAATAGTCCCGACTCTTAGCCAGGATCTTACGGTTCTGATGAAGGTGCGGCTGAATTTCTTCGTCCTGGTGACGACGTTTTTCGGCTACCTGCTGGCGCGGAAGGGGATGTCGATGGAATGGGCGATACTGTTCCACACGTTGATTGGCACGGCGGCCGCGGCCTTCGGGTCGGCGGCGTTCAACCAACTGATGGAGATCGATCTCGATCTTATGATGAAACGGACGGCGGACAGGCCGTTGCCATCGCGGCGGATGAATCCGATCACGGCATTCGCTGTCGGTTGGGTGCTCTCGGCGATCGGGATCATCCACTTGGCGGTGATGGTGAATCCGTGGGCGGCTTATCTGACCGCCGCGACCGTTGCAATCTACGTTTTTGTTTACACTCCGATGAAGCGGATGAGCTCGATGAACACGCTCGTCGGTGCGATTCCGGGGGCGATCCCGCCGATGATAGGCTGGGTTGGCGGCGGCGGTGGCATACTCGATCCCGAGGTGTGGTTCCTTTTCGGAGTCCTGTTTTTCTGGCAACTCCCGCATTTCGTAGCGATCAACTGGCTGTGCCGCCAGGAATACGAGGACGCGGGCTACAAAATGTGGTCCAACGGCGATTTCAGCGGCAAGCGCAGTGGCCTCCTCTGCGCGATGTTCGCGCTTGTTCTCGCTGCGTTCTCGCTTCTTCCCGGGGTATGGGGATTCGCGAATACCTTGTGGCTGATCGGCGGGCCGATCTTCGGGCTTGCGATCATGGCGCTTTCGCTACGCTTTTTCAGGGATGGCGAAAGAACATCCTGCCGACAGCTGTTTTTTTCCACACTCATCTATCTTCCGGTTGCGCTTACCCTTCTGCTGATCGCGTGGAAGCGCTAGCTGTGAAATCCACCAAAAAAACCATGAAACCCGCAAAACGATTCATCGCCGCGCTCCTCTGTATCAGTCTCACGTCTGTATGCGCGGATGAGAAGAAAGATGCCGAAGGCTTCAAGCCTCTCTTCGACGGCAAGACGCTCGAAGGTTGGCACAATCCATACAAGTGGGGCAAGGCGGAGGTCGTGGACGGGGAGATCCACCTCACCGGCGACAACAAGTTCTTCGTTGTGACGGACAAGCAGTATGGTGATTTTATTTTCGAGGCTCAGATCCTTCTTCCCGAGGGCAAGGCGAACAGCGGCTTCATGTTCCGTGCGCATGAGGCGCCGGGAAAGGTTTTCGGTTACCAGTCGGAGGTGGACGGTGACGCGAACAGGAAATGGTCTGGGGGGCTGTACGACGAGGGGCGTAGAAAGTGGTTCATCAGCCCGATCAAGGGAAACAAGGATAGCGAAAAGGCATTCCGTGAACGCGCTGGAGATAGTTTTAAGCGTAACGATTGGAACACCTATCGAATCACCTGCAAGGGCAACAAAATTACGATAGCGGTGAACGGTGTTGTCACCACCGACGTGGAGGACGACAAGGACGCAAGCGGAGTGATCGGCATTCAGCATCACGGTGAGAACGGGCAGACCTACAAGTTCCGCAATCTCCGTATCAAGCAACTCGATTGAGCCGGTGAGCATGGGGGTTAGTGCGGATTTAATTAGAACCGGGAGGATACTGGCAGATGAGCTGCGCCCCCTGGAGTTTTCCGATCCGGTGAGCCATACCTATCTGACCGTCGATTACGCGCGGGAGGGATATGAGGGTTACCTGCGCAAATTCGGTAACTCGAAAAAGAAGGTGCTGATGCTCGGCATGAATCCCGGGCCGTTTGGAATGGCGCAGACGGGGGTTCCGTTCGGCGAGATTACGGCGGTTCGGGATTGGATGGGGCTCAACCCGGAAATCGGCAAGCCGGACGATGAACATCCGAAGCGGAAGATCGTGGGGATGGAATGTCTGAAATCCGAGGTCAGCGGGCGGAGGCTCTGGGGATTGTTTTCCGAACGGTTTCCGAAGGCTGAGGATTTTTTCAGGGATCACCTGGTGATCAATTTCTGCCCCTTGGTCTGGATGAAAGGCACCGGTGCAAACCTGACCCCCGACAAGATCAAGTCCTCCGAGATGAGCGCGGTGGACACGGCTTGCCATCGGCACCTAAGGCGTCTGATCGAGATTTTGGAACCCGAGCATCTGATCGGGGTCGGAGCCTATGCGGAGAAGAAGATGCTGGCCGCGAAGGACGAGCGCGGAGTGGATGCGAAGGTCGGGAAAATCCTCCATCCATCGCCCGCATCCCCTGCGGCGAACCGGGGATGGGCTGAGGCGGCCGAAAGGCAGCTCGGTGAACTGGGGATCTGGTAGGACGGGTCCGATGTCTCACCCCGCTCCGAATACTACTATTTCAATGGCAGACTGGAGGCGGTTCGATCGGGTGATTGGAAGCTGCGCACGTCTTCCGGCAAGCCGGAGCTGTTTCATCTCAAGACCGATGTCTCCGAGCGGATCGACCGTGCGGAAGAGATGCCGGTGAAAGTTTCCGAGTTGCGCATTCTGATGGAGAAGATGTCTGAGCAAACCGGCAGCGGGATCGCCGGAGGGTGATGGAGTTTTTCGAAAGACCTGCAAGTGGATCCGCGTAAATGACTGCGAAATGGAACAATCCGAAAATTCGCAACAGACCGACCGCCGCAGCTTCTTGAAAGCCGGAAGCCTAGCAACCGCAGCATCCCTTCTCCCTAGTATCGCCTCCGCACAGGACGGCGGTAAGGAAATTAAGGTCGCCCTGGTGGGCTGCGGAGGGCGGGGCACAGGTGCCGCCTCCCAATCGCTCAACGTCCCGGGAACCAAGCTCGTTGCGATGGCGGATGCCTTCGGGGATAAAATTGATCGGGCACACGAGACGCTGAAGAAGCAGTTCGGGGAGCGTGTTGATGTCCCCGAGGAACGTCGATTCCATGGCTTCGATGCGTTCAAGAAGGCGATTGACTGCGCCGATCTCGTGCTTCTCTGCACGCCTCCGGGTTTCCGTCCTCCGCATTTCGAATACGCGGTGGCCAGTGGAAAACACGTTTTCATGGAGAAGCCAGTCGCCGTTGACGGCCCCGGGATACGGAAAGTCATTGAGGCGGCGAAGGTGGCCGACAAGAAGAAGCTTAAAGTCGTATGCGGACTGCAGCGGCACTATCAGAATAGCTACTTGGAGACCTTGAATAAGATCAAGGAAGGGATGATAGGCGAGATTTCCAGCACGCAGGTCTATTGGTCCGGAGGCGGTGTTTGGACGCGCGACCGCAAGGAAGGCATGACCGAGATGGAATACCAGATGCGCAACTGGTACTATTTCAACTGGATCTGCGGTGACCACATCTGCGAGCAGCACATCCACAACCTCGATGTTAGCAACTGGTTCATGGGAGCTCATCCGGCCAAGGCGAATGGCATCGGCGGGCGCAGCAAGCGGATCGGCAAGGAATGGGGTGAGATCTACGATCATCACTACGTTGAATACACCTATCCGGACGGGACGATAATGAACAGCCAGTGCAAGCACTGGAATGGAACTTGGTCTAAAGTTTCCGAAACGATCGTGGGCACGAAGGGAAGCGCGACCCCTGGAATGATCAAGGATCGCAGTGGTAAAATCATCTGGAGATTCCGCGGTGAGAACAACAACCCCTACCAGACCGAGCACGAAGTGCTGGTGCAGCACATCCTGGAGAATAAGCCGATCAACAACGCCTTTTACACCGCAGAAGCCACGCTCACCGCGATCATGGGACGGATGGCCACTTATTCCGGCCAAGAGGTCACCTGGGAGCAGGCTCTCAACTCGGATCTGGATACGATGCCGAAGGTTCTTGCTTGGGATGCTGATCCTGGCCCGAAACCCGGCGCCGACGGTCTCTACCCGGCGCCGATCCCGGGTGTGACCAAGGTGTTCTGATTTCGCATCAGCCGGAAACGCATTTTGCGGTCGCGATTGCGTCGGATTCCGCAGCGGTGGGTGCGCTCACTGTGGCGCTGCGTGCCACGGTGAGGCCGAGTCCGGTGTGTGGATCGATGATGTGCGAATAGCGTTTGCCGCTGATCTCGATGAATTGGTGGAGGTCGCCGGAAGTTGAGACGGCGGCGTTGACGAGTTCCAGCGGGGGCTTTTGTATTCCTGTGGTTTTTACTGCGACCGTCCAATGGTCTTTTCCGGGAGGCGGATCTCCGACGCGGACATCACCGCCGCAGGTGATGGATGTGCGGGCTAGGCCGTGGCGCTTGAAAACGGCCAGCATGGCGTCGGCGGCCTGACCTTTGGCGATGCCACCGAGGTCGAGCCGCATGCCGGGTATGGTGAATGTCAGGGTGCGCTTCTCCTCGTCGAGTAGGAGTTTTCTAAAACCCGAAGAGACCATTGCTGTGGAAAGCGTTTTCGCATCCGGCAGGGTTTTCCGGCGGCGTGATTCGCGCCACAGTTTCGTGAGCGGCCCCAGCGACGGGTCGAAATTGCCGTTCGTTTTGCCGGCGTAGTGCTGAGCCTGGAGAAGCAGGGAGAACAGGGTTTCGGAAACGGGGTGGGGCTTCCCGGCGGGTAGTTTGGAGAAGCTGAGGAGCTCGCTGTCGGCGATGTAATCGGAAGCGACGGCGTTGATCGCGGCGGCGGCGGCGAAGGCTTCAGTGGATGCTTTTTCAGCGAGAGACTGATCGTCGGTGTATGTCTTGATCCGGAAAATGGTACCCATCAGCGGGCGTTCGCTGGAAAAGGTTTCGGCGCGGCCAGCCGTTGGCAAGAGGGTGGCTCCGCAGAGAAGTTGAAGGGTTTTGCGGCGGGAGATCATGGAGCGCTGACTTTCGCCGGGGTGGGAGGGTTTTATCGCGCCGACTGAAGTCAGCGCTCCGATACGCTATTCCGATTCGCCCGGTCCCTGGTTCCAGGCCTTGTGCATTTCCTCCACGCTGGGGGTCTTGAGCGGGCGGACGATGCGGAAGCCGAGCCAAGACGCATTTGTAAAATACCAGAGTGATTTCGGGATCTGTGGATCGAGAACCTTGAGGGTGGCGGAGGTCTGGGCGCGGGCAGCGGAGCGGAGCGCATTCGCATCGGCATCCCAGTGGCCGCCGCGGAACACGGTGGGGTAACGGGTGATGGGTGGCTTCCACGGGCTGTTTGCGCTGTCAGTGAGTTTTGCGTATGCGTCCGGGAGATATGAGTCCAGTGTCAGCTCGGCGGCGTTGCCGTGCATGTCGTGAAGCCCCCACGGGTTTGGCTTTTTCGAGCCGACTTTCTGGTATTGGAATTCTGAGTTGTCAGCAAACCATGCGTATTCG
>CAJQKQ010000079.1 GCA_905478925.1 uncultured Verrucomicrobiales bacterium | reverse complement strand
GAGCTCGGAGCTCGGAGCTCGGAGCTCGGAGCTCGGAGCTCGGAGATTAGAGCCACTCTCCCACTGATCAGTGATCAGTGATCACTGATCACTCGGCACTCGGCACTCTCATCCTCCGCCCCCCGAAGCCTGATCGCGTGGGGCGCAGCCCTTTACGCGTCCTTAGACCTTAGACAGCCGCCCCCTTGCTCGACATCATCACACAAACCGTCGACGCGGTAATCGCTTGGTGCGCCGGCAACCTCATCCTTCTCTTCTTAGCGATTGCCGTCCTGCCCGGCTTCGGCATTCCCGCCAGCCCCCTGCTGATCCTTGCCGGTGTCGTCTGGGGCAGCACCTGGCAGACCTGCGCGATCACCCTGGCCGCCGTTGCGCTGAACATGAGTTGGACTCATTACCTCGCCTCCGGTCCCGCAAGCTCCATCGTTACCCGCCTTCTCGGTGCACGCTGGCAGCGGTGGAAAAACATCCATCCGAACAACCTACGTCGCTTCACCGTCTTACTCAGGATCACCCCCGGCATCCCTTTCTTCCTGCAGAACTACGTGCTCGGCCTTCTCGGTGTCCCTTACCTCACCTACATCCTCATCTCCATCCCGCTCAACGGAGTCTGGGTCATCGGATTCGTCCTCACCGGAGGAGCCATCTTCGAGGGCAATATCGGGATGATTGCCGCAGGCATCGCGATCCTCGTCGCCGCCGGCCTCGCCCTGCGGTTGCTACGTAACAAGCTGGCTTCGCGCGCTTAAAAAAGCCGAAACACAAGCGTAGCGGCGATCTTCGGTCGCCCTCTTCAACCTACGCAATCGCGCTGCCTAAAAAGCAAAAGACAGAGTTCAAAAACCCAAAGTTTCAACTCGGCACACAGCAACTTCCTCTTCCGACCTCAAATTTGATCCTGCCCGCCGGCAGTCCCCTAAGGGCACGTCGCGCACTACGCCTGCCTGGCCTCCATAGCCTCGGCGACGGAGGGTCTATCTCGTTCCTCTCGATTCAGCATTTCAGCATTCAGTCCGACGCCAAACTTCTTCCACTCGGCACTTATCCGACCTCCGACCTTCCGACAGGAGAAAGCGAAGAGCCTAGAGCAAAGAGAAAAATGCAGAACCTACCCGTTTAACGGATAACAAATAAGGTCAAACTGCTCTTCCTCTTCGAACCTTCCAATCCCAATTTGCCTCCGCTATTCCAAGCGGCTACACTAATACTATGAAAGTCGAACTTGATATCCCGGACACCACCCTCTCCGCCCTGAGGCAGGCACCTGCCGAATTCGCCGCATGTCTTCGCCTCATGGCCGCCGTCAAACTCTATGAAACCGCTAGCCTGAGCCAAGAACGCGCCGCCGAACTAGCAGGCCAAACCCGCCAGGATTTCGTAATCCAGCTTTCCAAGCTAGGAGTGTCCCCATTCCAAGGCGTGGATGATGATTTGGCGATGCTTTCCACCCTTCCATGACCTTAGTGTTCTGAAACACCTTAATCTGACGGATGGGCGAAGGCGATTTTTTCCAAGAGCAAGGCGCAAGGAGGGAGTGCATCGAGATTCACGACTCGACGCGCAACGCAGCTATTGGGAAAAAGCGTCGAGCTTTCTGACCCTCCGCGACCATCGGAAGCCTTTTTCTCAAGACCTTAAAAATCCCCATCCGTCAGATTAAGGTTTTCAGGGCACAAGTCTTTAACGCTTCCCCCCTGATCGTCCTTGCCAAAGCCGGCCTTTTGGATCGGCTACTCCCGCTCGGCGATGAAATATGGATCCCTTCTGCAGTTGCCAGTGAAGTTTCGGCCGGAACGGATCCGGACGATCCCGCATCCCGCTGGATTGAAACACAACCTTCGATAATCCATCCACCAACAACGATTTCCCCTTTTCTCATGGCGTGGGATTTGGGAGCAGGAGAATCCGCAGTAATTTCTCTCACTGATAAAAACAGCCATGCGATTGCGGTACTTGACGATTTAGCCGCTCGGCGCTGCGCTCAAGCAATGGGTCTACGTATCATCGGAACACTTGGCCTCGTCTTAATGGCCAAACAAGCGGGAATCATCCCATCCGCCAGTCGTGCACTCGACGCCATAGTCGCCGCAGGTTTGTTCGTCTCCCGCCATCATCTCGAAACAATCCGGATTCAAGCTGGAGAGTAACTGAATGCACAATCTCTTCATCGTCTTCCCTCGCGGATCGCGTAACTACACTCCACGCTTCTTCCTCTTACGGCGTGGACGATAAGTCGGCGCGGCGACTACCCTCCGGTGCTCAGCATCTCATGATCTAAGCTTTTCAGCATCTACCCGCCCCCCGACCTTCGACCCTGAAGTCGGGGTCGTTGAAGTCTGGTAAAGCCCGCAACACTGGCTGCTTCATCCTCATTAACCCCGGCACCAACGAAACCATCGACGCAGGATTAAACGTGTAGCCGCCATCTTCGGTCGCGGTGCCCAAAGGCCCAAACGTCATAAGTCATAAGAACCGACGCCAAGCTTCTTCCACTGATCACAATGGAAGCGTAGCGGACATAGACGGCCTATGAAATCAAACCTGCCGTCAAATCACTCGGCACTAGCCACTTATCCTTCTTCCGAGCCACTCTCCCACCGAAACACCACTCTCCCATCCTCAAATCCCCTCTTTCCCCCGCCCCCCATCCAACCTAGAGTCCGTCCATAAAAACAAAATTCACTGCGATTCTCCGATTTGAGGAGGACATGGTGGTCGCCCTCTCCCCAGAGCTGGATATCGCAAGCCAGGGAGCGACCCCAAAAGAAGCCCTCTCCAATCTGAAGGAAGCCGTGGAGCTGTTCTTGGAAACAGCTTCACCTGCGGAGCTTGAGGGCCGCCTGAGCGAAGAATCCTGGACCACTCAATTTGAAACCGAGTACGCCCCCGCGTAAGCGCTTTTCAGGAGCCTAAATGTGTCGGCTTTTGGAGTCCCGGGGCTTCAGGGAAATTCGCCAACGAGGTAGCCACCGGATCATGCAGTGGCACTCGAATGAAACGACGCGCACCCTTCCGGTTCCGATGCACAAGGATCTCAAACCCGGAACTCTGGCTTCGATCATCCGCCAATCTGGCTTGGAAAAATCACTCTTTGAGTAGCCCGAAGGCCTCCCGCCTCCCGCCACTCCTGCTCGACACCTCCCGTAAATCCGCTATCTTCAACCCATGTTCTCCTCACCGAAAGTTTCATCGCACATCCGCGAGGACGTGCTCCGAGACTCTCGTTATCCGGTCCACAAGATCGCCGATCAACTGCGCCCTTACCTCCAAGTGCTCGTCGAACAATTCCAACCCGAAAAAGTCATCCTTTTCGGTTCCTACGCCTACGGCGAGCCCACTGCCGACAGCGACGTAGACTTGCTCGTTATCAAGCCGATCCAGCGAAACTCCGTTGCAGACGCCACCAGCATACGCCGCGCCGTTAGACATCTCCGTCACACCGTTGCCAATCTGCCTCTCGACATCATGGTGCGCGATCCTGAGGATTTCCGCCAGCGACTGGAAAATGGAGCGGCCTTTCATACTGAAATTGCCACACGAGGCATCACTCTCATTTGAAAACCGACGAAAGCAATCCCTTGGACTGGCTCCGCTCGGCACAGACCCGGCTCCATTCCTCCGATCTGCTCTACCCAATCGAAGGAGCCAACGAGTCGGTCATCGAGTTGTTGCAGGAGGCGACCGAGAGATTTCTCAAGGCCTACCTCATTGAGCGCGGATGGAAACTCCGCAAAATCCATGATCTGGGTGCCCTTGTGGCCGAGGCCGTGAATCTTGACCCGAAGTTCTCTGATTTTGAGGATTTCGCCGACAATCTTACCGACCAGTTCTGGGCTCAGCACTACCCCGGCGGAGATCTCGACGAAGTAGGTCACGATTATCCAGCCCTGCGTCATTCCCTTGGCGAAATGGTCACCCTCATCGAAGCCACCCTTGCTCCGATCCGTCCCTCCTCTTGAGTTATTTCACTGACTCATTAACCGCAGAGTGACGCAATGTTGTGTTTTGAACGCGATACCCTTCCAACCCAACAGCCTGCACCCCAGATTCTCCCCCTCTCTCCCGCCTCCTGTCTCCCCAAAATTTCAGTTTTCAGCGTTTCAGCTTTTTCCCACTCTCCCACTCTCCCACTCTCCCCCTGATCACTCGGCACTCGGCACTGATCACTGATCACTGATCACTGATCACTGATCACTGATCACTCGGCACTTATCCGACCTCCGACCTTCCGACAGGAGAAAGCAAAGAGCCTAGTTTCCGCATACCCAGAGCCGTCGTGCCGACGCCGCAGTGAAATCTCCTCCTGCTCCGCCATCTTTTAGTTGAAAGCACCAAAACCCCGGAATAAACTGTTACTGTGAACACGTTGTATGTCCAATACCCTGAGAGCCTGCCGGATTGCGCCCGCTTGTCACGCGAGGAATTTGAGCGGGACATGCGTTTGGCCTTGGCCGCAAAATTGTTCGAACTTGGACGTCTCTCGTCGGGTCAGGCCGCCGCATTGGTTCCCACCGACCGATATTCGTTTTTAAGATCCCTGCATCAGGTCGGTGTCGCCGCAATCAACTGGAACCTCGGGGAGTTCGATGATGAAGTCGCCAATGCCTGAAATCGTCATCAACACGGGACCCCTGATTGCTTTGGTGGCCGCCACCGATTCCCTCGCGGTTCTATCCGCCCTCTATGGTAAAGTCTGGGTTCCACACGAAGTTTATTACGGAAATCAAAGCAGGTGGTCCGGCGATCCCCGAACTGGAGGCTCTCGACTCTGCAAGCGAAACCGTAGCCATTTGTCAATCACCCCTCGCTTCCGTTTCCAAATCCTTGATCAATCAATTAGATCTCGGTGAGGCTAGTGTGATTCAAACCGCCCTCGAGCTGAATCTCACGACCGTTGCGATTGATGAAAAAGCCGGGCGAGCCTTGGCCAGACTGCATAGCCTTAAGGTGACCGGATCTCTCGGGATTCTTTTGAGAGCCAAGAACGAAGGGCACATCACGAGTCTGTCCCACTGCGTTGAGAAAATGCGGTCTTATGGAATCTGGATTTCCGATTCCCTAGCAGATCGGGTTTTGGCTGCTGCCGGAGAATCCTGAGGTGGAAAACTCTGAGCCCCTCCTCCATTCATAACCTGTCCCGACAAAGAGCAACAACCCCCTCTCCCCCTCTCCCACTGATCACTCGGCACTCGGCACTCGGCACTCGGCACTCAGCACTCAGCACTCAGCACTCAGCACTCAGCACTCAGCACTCAGCACTCAGCACTCAGCACTCGGCACTCTTCCAATAATCACACCGGAGCGCAGCGATTAGCCACTTGTCATCAAACCAAATAAAAGTAAATTCACCCTATGGTGA
>CAJQKQ010000078.1 GCA_905478925.1 uncultured Verrucomicrobiales bacterium | reverse complement strand
CGCGGCGAACACCTCCGAGCGCAACGCAGACCCGAGGCCAGTGAAGTGGCAGTTTACAACTGCCGACGCACGCATCAAACTACACAAGCTTTACCCGACTATTTAGATCTGTTCGACCACTAGTGCCCTGAAAACCTTAAGCTGACGGATGGGGATTTTTAAGGTCTTGAGAAAAAGGCTTCCGATGGTCGCGGAGGGTCAGAAAGCTCGACGCTTTTTCCCAATCGCTGCGTTGCGCGTCGAGTCGTGAATCTCGATTGCCTGCGCTCCTCTCCGGCCAAGCGGCGTGTGCCCTCCTCCTCAGTAGGGCATGGTATGGCGGCTTTCACTCCCTCCTTGCTCCTTGGGATTTCGCACGACCTCGACTTCACCCACCGTTCTGTTCGGCGTCATTCCTTCTCCCCGCCGAGCAGCGAGATCGCGAACAACCCGGATACCAGCGAAAAGAACCCGAAGATCGAGGGAATCAGGTAAAACGGAACATAACCAATGAAGTCCATCCAGTAGGGCGACTGGGGACCATCGTCGCGCATCTGCCGCAGATCTCCAACTGCATCGGCCACGATGAAATGAACGACCGGAAACGCCCTCCATGCAGCGAATGCACAGCACGCCGCGACGGCACCGAAGAGCGGTGCGGCGACGAACCGAAGCATGCCATTCATGGTGCCAGCTCCCTGCATTGTCTTACGTTGATCGAGCCAGGGTGGCAGCCGAAACCGGGACGGTTCGTAAAAAGTTCACCTTCATCGAATATATGACACCCGAGGGCTATGCTTCCTTAGAAAAAAGTTTTCTCGGACACCGGGAATAATCCAACACCTGTCGGAGGCCGGAGGTTGATTGCTGCCGGGAGCCGCCTTTCAGTCTTGTCGCTTCCTTGCAGGTGCGATCCTTGGGCTTCTCCGCCATCCTTTCGCCGTAGTTTTTCCCGGCCTTGCCCGCAGATCCGGTGGAATCCATGACTCCGCATGCCGCGGCACTCCAAGCAGTGCTATTTCCGAGTCATCCCCACCGGGACGAAAGAGCGGGCAAGGCAACATCATCCCGAACATGATTGCCCTGCCTTATTGCGAGTCAAAAAAGCGGCAGGTTGTGCGTTGACGACCCCGGATTTTCCTACCAAGCTTCCGCCGCAACCATACGCAACCCCCATTTATCATATGACCCTACTCCGACGTTTTCTCAGCGTGGCCCTCGCCGCCTCGCTCATTTCCGTGGCCGCAGCACAGGAAGCCAAGCTCAAGATCGCAACAGTCGATATGCAGGAGCTTTTCAAGCAGTACTACCGCACCAACGAGGCTCAGAAGCAGATCAACGTGGAGCGCGCACGCATCCAGAAGGACAACAACGAGCGCCTCGCCCGTATCCGCGAACTGGAAACCAACCTCGGCAACCTCAAGAAGCAAATCGAGGATCCTTCCATCAACGATTCCAAGAAGCAGGCCCTTTTCAAGGACTGGCAGATGCAACAACAAGAAGGCATCGCCCTCGACCGTGAGCGCCGCGAGTTCCTCCAGCGCCGCAACCAGGCACTCAACGAGAAAATGGTGCAACGCATGAAGGGCATCCTCGAGGAAATCCGCAAGCTCGTGGAAGAGCAGGCGAAGACCGATAACTACGACTACGTCTTCGACAAGTCCGGCCTCAGCACCTCGCAGGTTCCGTTCCTCCTCTACACCAAGGACGCAACCGACATCACCGCAGGGCTCCTGAAGGACCTCAATAAGGATGGCCCCGCTGAATCCGCTCCTGTGGAAGAAGCTGCACCTGAGCCGTCTCCCGCACCATCCGGTGGCGGAGAGTAAGCCCTAAGCACCCATACGCTTTGGCCATCAGCCTGAGTCTTTCCGAACTCGCCGCACGTACCGATGGAAACATCATCTGCGGGGAGGCGGGTTCCTTTTATACGGGCATGGCCGCCCTCGATGAGGCGAGCCCGCATGACATCAGTTTCCTCGGCAACGAGAAATACCTACCGCAGTTCCTCGCCACAAAAGCGGGCGCGGTGATCGTCCCGTCGGGTTACGATTTCAAGACGGACGGCCCAGCGCTGATCGCAGTCACCAACCCCTCGCTCGCATTCGCGGCGGTGGTTCGCCACTTCGCCAAGCAGGCGGAGAAATTCACCCCGGGCATCCATTCTCAGGCTGCTGTTTCGCCGAGTGCAAAGCTCGACCCAACGAAAACCTGCATTCACGCAGGTGCGGTGGTGATGGACGGCGTTTCCATCGGTGACGGCACGGAGCTTGCTCCGAATGCGGTGATCCAAGCCGGAGCCACGATAGGAAAGGACTGCCGCATCGGCGCGAACGTGACCATCCGCGAAGACTGCATACTCGGCGACAGGGTTTCCATCCAGCCCGGTGCGGTGATCGGCTCCGACGGATACGGCTACGAATTCTCCGAAGGCCGTCACGTAAAAATCGACCAAGTGGGGATTGTTGAGATCGGCGACGATGTGGAGATCGGAGCGAACACCACCATCGACCGCGCCCGTTTCGGCAAGACCGTCATCGGCGAGGGCACCAAGATCGACAACCTAGTGCAGATCGGCCACAACGTGGTCATCGGCAAGCACTGCCTCATCATCGCACAGACCGGAATCGCGGGCAGTGCAAAGCTGGAGGATTACGTGACAGTGGCCGCGCAGGCGGGCATCGCGGGGCATGTAACCATCGGCTCCAAGGCCATCCTCGCGGGACGCACCGGGGCGACAACAAGCCTCGAGGGAGGCATCACCTACGGCGGAATGCCAGCACTACCCATCGCCGAGGACACCAAGATCAAGGCTCACGCCCGTCGCCTACCGAAACTGCTGGAACGACTGAAAAAGCTCGAATCCGCAGCAAAGAATAATTCTCCCCCTGACCTCTGACCTCTGACCTCTGACCTCTGACCTCGCCATGGTCACACGCCTCTGCCTGTTGGCCACGATTTCATGGATCGCCGAGGGCTTCCACTTCGAGATCTCGAAAAGCGAGATCTACTTCGCGATGGCCTTCTCACTGGGCGTGGAAATATTGAACCTGAAAATCCGCAGCAAGCGCGGCGCGACGCCAACCCCGAATTAATCCGGGCACCCGCCGGCAAGGCTTCAGCCCACCCGCCTGTTCGTAGGAATTTCCTCACCTCGCAGGAAGCGGCCGACACTGTCCATTGTGGTCTCCGCAATCGCGGCGAGCGCCTCACGGGTAAGAAAAGCCTGGTGTGAAGTGACCAGCACATTCGGAAAAGTCAGGAGCCGCGCAAGCACATCGTCCTGCAATGCTGTCTCGGAATGATCCTCGAAGAACACTCCTTCCTCTTCCTCGTAAACATCGAGCGCCACACCACCCAGCTTTCCTGACTTCAGGGCGGAGATCACCGCAGTGCTGTCTACCAATTTTCCGCGACTGGTATTGACCAGATATGCACCGTCCTTCATCCGACCAATCGTCGCATCACACAGCAGGTGGTGAGTTTCCGGGGTCAGAGGCATGTGCAGACTCACCACATCAGAGGCGGAGAGGAGACCATCAAGATCGATATATCGGATTCCGTGTGCATCCGCCCATTCGGTGTCCGGAAACGGATCCGTAGCGATCACTTCACATCCGAAGCCACGGAAAATCTGCGCTGTGATCCGCCCGATCCGACCCGTGCCCAGGATACCTACCGTTTTCCCGTGCAGATCAAAACCCACCAGGCCGCCCAGCGAGAAGTTCAGCTCCCGAACACGGTTGTAGGCACGGTGAATCTTCCGGTTGAGGGTCAGCAGTAGGGCCACGGTGTGCTCCGCAACCGCATATGGCGAGTATGCTGGCACCCTAGTCACCACGATACCCAACTCAGCGGCGGCGGTAAAATCCACATTGTTGAACCCGGCGCAGCGGAGCGCAACCAGCCGCACCCCGGCCCCGGCGAGAACTTCGAGGCAGGCGCGATCCACCTTGTCGTTCACAAAAACACAGACTGCTTCCGCGCCATCCGCTGAAAGGGCGTTATCGGTGCACAGCCGGAAATCGTGAAAAACCAGATCCAGGCCACCGAGGTCAGCCGGAGCTTTGAAATAATCGCGGTCGTATCCTTTCGTGTCGTAGAAAGCGACGCGCATCTTTTCCTCTCGGTTCATGGCGTCAGGCTAGCATGCCATCCACTGCAAATTCCAGCGGATTTCAGAGATCGAAGCGCGGTGACTGCCGGAGAAACTCGAGCGGGTTATCGTAGACGATCTTTGCGATTTGGCTCTCGGTGTATTTCCGGCGCCTCATTTCCAGTGCGCATTTTGGCACGGCCATCGGATCCGAGACACCCCAGTCGCAGGCGGAGTTCATCCAGATCCGCTCGGTGCCGTGAATCTCAAGGATGTCGATCGCACGGTTCGGAGTGCACTTGCTCTCTGGGTATAGCGTCATGCCAGCCCAAAAACCCGCATCCAGAACCATTCCCGCAGTGTGCTCCTCGACGTGATCGATGATCACTTTCGAGCGGTCGAGCTTTGAAAACGAGGCCAGCGAATCGATGATCAGCTTCGTGCCCTTGAGCTTGTCCTCCAGGTGCGGAGTGTGAATCAGCACGGGAAGATCGTAATCCAGAGCGATCTGCACGTGTTCCTCGAAAATCTTAAGCTCGCTGCGGGTGTTCTTGTTCAGCCCGATCTCGCCGATCCCGAGCACGTTCTCCCTTTCGATAAAATCGGGAATCAGCGCCATCACCTCCCGCGCGAAGCCCGGATCGTCCGCTTCCTTCGGGTTGATGCACAGCCAGCAGAAATGCTTGATCCCGAAACGCGCGGCACGCTTCGGTTCATACTCGGTCAGCTGTCGGAAATAATCGTGGAAGCCATCGGCGGAAGAGCGGTCGAAGCCCGCCCAGAAAGCGGGTTCGCAAAGCGCCTCGCAGCCAGCGATGGCGAGCTTCTCGTAGTCATCCGTGGTGCGGCTGACCATGTGGGCATGGGGTTCGATGTAACGCATGGGAAAATTAGGAAACGGGTGCGCCGGTCGCTCCCTGGAAGGGCGCGGTTTCGGAGATTTCGGGAGTCATGTCGGAGAAGACCTCCAGTACGGCCTTGGCGCGGTCCGGGCGATTTTCTTGGAGCACTTGCAGAGCCTTGGCAAAGTATTCGAGGCGGATGTCGCCTACCCCCTCGTGCCTTTCCAAACGGTCAAGAAACGCGGCGAGATCGATCACCCTGGCACGGGCGTCGATGAACTGCAGGTTCAATAATTCCTTCTTGCTCAACATGGTTTTAGGTTAAACCGGAATCGGGTGCTGTGAAACAAAAACCTCGCGGCGGATATAGGTTTCCACCGCGAGGAAAAACGGTCGAGCCGCCATCGCCCCGAGTCACTGGTATCCCTCCGACGCTGAGCGGTGGCCGCCCTGAAATGTGCAAACACCGGAGATTAATACGCAACGGAATGGCTCACGTCTTTCAACGGGATTCCGGAGCGGATTCATCAACAACTTCGGTCTCCGCAACCTTGCCGCCTGAGTAAGCCAGACCTGGCACGACCTTTCTCATCAGCTTGGAAAAACCGCTCTCGGCGGATGCCATGTCGGACTCCGCCTGACGTATGGCCTTCTCCCATGCCCCGGCGAATCCCGGAGCCTGCTCGCGCATGGAACTGACCGCAATTTCCTGCATACGGAACTGCCGCTGCTCGGATTTATCAGGCTTGTTCTGCAAGGCGGCGAGATTCACTCGGAGGTTTTCGTTCTGCTCCTTGAGCGTCTCGATCTCCTTGGACAGCGATTCGCTGCCGGTGGCGGTGATCTTCATCTGCGTATTGAGGTGCGACTGCATCTCGCGCTTTTCGGCCTCGATCCGCTTGATCTCACGCTTGAGGGACATTTTCGCCCCGATCGCGTTCTTGAGGATGAAAATTGCGACGAGCAAGCCCAAGGCGAGGCCCCAGACAAATTGGCTTTTGATGATTTCCTGAAAATCCATGATTCTTTCCCTTATTCTTCGGGTTTATCCCCTGTCTCCGCGGGTGTCTCCGCTTCCTCAGCAGTTTCCGGCGTTTCCTCGGCTTCGTCCAACGGTTTCTCGGCGAGGAGTTCGATGACCCCCTCGGTGAGATCCTCCGAATCCGCGATATAGAGGACAAAGGGCAGCCCGGTGTTCGAGTTCCCGGAAACATCGAAGACTCCTTCGATATTCCGCTCCTTGGCGATCTGCTGCGCGGCACCGGAAATTCGATCCAGCGAGCTGCGCATCGTCTCGACCATCACCTTGTTGATCCGTTTGTCTTCGGACTCGCGGAATTCCTCGAACTCCTGCCTCAGCGTCTCCGCTTCCTGGCGCTTGATCTCAAAATCCCGGACAAGTTTCTTACCACTCTCCGATTCTATCTCGTTCTTCTTGGCCTGGATCTGCGACTGCAGCACCTGCAGCTCCCCAATGATCCCTCGCAGCTGCACGGCACGCTTGTTCTGGAGTATCGCATCGCGCTGCGATTTGAGATCTTTCTGCATCTCCGCCGTCGAAGGAAGCTCGCGATAGATGTCGGTAACCCGCACAACCGCAAATTTCGGAGCCGCAGCCGAGATCGCGACCAACGAGATCCAAAGTAAGGTGACTGAAAATTTCATGGTTTTAGAAGAACTTTATCCTCCCGGCTGCAGCTTGTCGACACCCATCCTTTTGAGAGATTTGGAGGACTAGGCCTCTTGCACCGGCAGGGCGGAGACCTCCTCGCGGAGCTTCTCGGCAAGCGGTGTGGAAAGGTAGCGCTCGCTGGAGGAGCAGCCGACGGTGACGATGCGCTTACCCTTGTATTCGGGGCGTTTGGCGACCTCCATGGCGGCCCAGACGTTCGCACCTGTGGAGATACCGGCTGGCAACCCTTCCAGCTGGGCGAGAGCCTGCGCCGTGGCGAAGGCATCCTCGTTGCTTACCAGGATACTCTCGTCGATGATGTCAACGTTGAGGTTACCAGGGATGAAACCGGCTCCAATGCCTTGGATCATGTGCGGACCGGGCTGGCCGCCGAAAATCACCGGACTGTTCGTGGGCTCAACGGCGAAGGTTTTCATGTCGCAGCGCGATTTGAGAACCTCGGAAACGCCGGTGATCGTACCGCCTGTACCGACACCGGCAACGAACGCGTCGATCTGCCCATCGGTGTCGCGCCAGATCTCTTCGGCGGTCGTCTCACGATGCGCCTGGGGGTTCGCGGGGTTGTCAAACTGACCGGGGCCGAAGGCACCGGGTGTTTCGGAAAGGAGCTTCTTGGCCATCGCGATCGCGCCACCCATACCTTTCGCACGCGGTGTCAAAACGATCTCCGCACCGAGCAAGCGAAGCAAGACGCGGCGCTCCACCGACATGCTCTCTGGCATGGTCAGGATGCAGCGGTAGCCCTTTGCACGCGCCACGAAGGCGAGGGCGATACCGGTGTTGCCGGAGGTCGGTTCGATAATCAGTCCACCTGGCTTGAGAAGACCGTCGCGCTCGCCAGCCTCGATCATGGACTTTCCGATCCGATCCTTCACACTGAAGAGAGGGTTGAAAAACTCCGCCTTCACGCAGATCTCGGCCTCCAGGCCCTTGGTGATGTGATTGAGGCGAATAAGAGGGGTGTTGCCGACCGTGTCGACCATGTTGTGTGCGATATTCATGGTGGTTGTGTAGTGTTGAGGATCTAAGTTGGCCTCAACTTACGAAGCCCAAGCACCGCCCACCAGTGCAAACATCCCCAGCAGGACGAAAAATCCCATCCGCCGCCCAACGCGGCATCTGAACCGCAGGAATCGAGCTATCTTGCAACGGGTGAATTCCCGCCCTACCCTTTCCGACGATTTCGAAGCAGCGGGTGGTCGGCGGCCGGCATCTATTTTTCCGAAGCCGCATCCATGAGCAACACCGCGCCACTGCCGCTGTTGAGCAAAATCACTCCGGTAACAAACACCAGCGTCAGCCATGCAAATATTTGGAAAGGCACCTGAAGTTTCATTACCGGTTCAACCTATCTCTAACCGGGGCGCGAATGTGTAAACTGCAGGTAATAAATTCAGGTCAACTCAGGCCAGTATTCTCATGGGACGTCGCTGTTGCGGACGCATCATATACTCCGACAATCTCTACAAAGCAGCTCCTACGAAAGCAACCGACACTCCGACTCAGATCTGGAAGTCAGAAGTGCCTGAATCGAGGTGCAGGCCGCACTCGAACTTCTCGCCGTTGAACCTCGTTCCCTCGGAGCTGCCGTCCTCCGATGGGCGCGTGCTGTGCCAATCTCCCATCGTCACATAACCCTGCTCGCCGAGCGGATGCTTGGGGAGCTTGTTCTGATGGTAAAAAAGATCCACCTGTGCATCCGCCCAATCCAGGATGGGATAAACTTTCAGAGTCTTCTTCTGCTGCTCCGCGAAGGTGCGGGTCTGCCGCGTCTCAGAATGGGCACGCCGAAGGCCGCTGATCCAGACATCTCCACCGATCTCACGGAGGGCACGGCTCATCGGCTCGACCTTTGTCAGCATCCCGTATTTATCGGAGCCCTCCTTGCCGTTTTCCCACAGATTCCCCCACAGCGCCTGCATCCGTGCGGCAGAAACGGTGGGTTGGTAAATGCGGTAATCGAGCGGAAATTTCTCCATCAACTCATCCGCATACAGGTAGGTCTCGGGAAACAAGAATCCGGTATCGATGAACACCACCGGCACGTTCGGCGCATGGTCGCGGAGCAGCTTGAGCATCACCGCCGCCTGGAGGCCGAAACTCGTACTCGCCACCAGCCGGTCGCCAAGGCGCTCATACAGCAACTCCAGCCGCTTACCCGCAGGCAGACCCTGCAACTCAGCCGACAGCTGAGCAGGATCGATCTCTGTCATCGGGACGACTTTCAGTGCTTCCATGGTATTCATTTTCGGGGCGGGGCACACCCGCTGAAGGATTAGGCGCGTGCCTCTGCCTTGATGTTCTTGTGAAAATCCTTGCCCTGTTCGGTGGCGGAAACGTAGCCGGAACGGATGCAGAAATCACCGAAGCGCTCGCCTTCGTTCCGTTCCTTTGCGTAGCGGCGGATGATGGGCGCAAGCAGATCCTTGATCTCGTTTCCGGGGAAATTTTCACGGTAAAGCTTCGAGAGCCTCTGCCCGGCAAATCCACCACCGAGATAGACATTGTAGCAGCCTGGCGAACGGCCAACGAAGCCGATCTCGGAAATGTAAGGACGTGCGCACCCGTTCGGGCAACCTGTCATACGGACGGTGATCGCGTCGTGGCGTAGCCCTGATTCCTCGAGTACCTCTTCAAGCTCATCGATCAGATCGGGAAGGTAACGCTCCGCCTCCGCGAGCGAGAGCCCGCAGGTCGGGAGCGCGACGCAAGCCATCGAGTTCAGGCGTAAGCCGCTTTTCTCGTGACTGTCCTTCATGCCGTATTGTTCAAGAAGCTTTTCGATTTCCGAGCGCTTCTCAGAAGAAACATTCGCGATCATCAGATTCTGGTTCGCGGTGAGGCGGAAGTCGCCGTCGTGGATTTTCGCGATCTCGCGAAGTCCGGTACGCATCGGATACTGCGGGGTATCGAGCACACGCCCGCCCTGGATAAAAAGGGTGAGGTGATGCTTGCCATTTCCCCCTTCGACCCAGCCGTAGCGGTCGCCATTATCCTCGAAAGCATAATCGCGAACCGACCCAAGCTCGTAGCCTAGATATGTGTTCAGCTCGGCAAGGAACCAATCGGCACCCCGGTCATCGACCGTGTATTTCAGTCGAGCGTGTTTACGCTCGGTGCGGTCGCCGTAATCGCGCTGGACCAGCACGACTTTCTCGGCCACGTCATTGACCTGATCCACGGCACAAAAACCGATAACATCGGCGGTGCGAGGATAGGTCTTCTCATCGCCGTGGGTCATGCCCATGCCGCCGCCGACTGCCACATTGAAGCCAACCAGTTTCCCTTCCTCTACAATCGCGATGAAGGAGAGGCAGTTTGCGAAAATATCCACATCATTCGATGGCGGGACGGCGATGGTGATTTTGAACTTTCGCGGTAGGTAGGTCTTGCCGTAGATCGGCTCAAAATCCTCTTCGCTCGTTTCAACCTTTTCTCCGTCCAGCCAGATCTCGTGGTAGGCGCGAGTGGCGGGTGTCAGGTGATCGGATATCTGTTGCGAAACTTTCAGCACCTCGGCGTGAACCGAAGACAGGTGCGGATTCGGATTGCACATCACATTGCGGTTCACATCGCCACAGGCCGCGATCGTATCCATCGCAGCCTGGTTGATCTCAGCGATGGTGCGCTTGAGGTTCGTCTTGATGATCCCGTGAAATTGGAACGCCTGCCGCGTCGTTAGCTTGATCGTACCGTTGGCAAACTGTGTCGCCATCCGGTCCGTTTCAAGCCACTGCTGCGGGGTCGCCACACCGCCGGGAACGCGGATGCGGATCATGAAGGAAAACGCTTTCTCAAGCTTGTGCTTGCGGCGGTTCTGGCGCAGGTCGCGGTCGTCCTGCTGGTAGGTTCCGTGGAATTTCAGCAACTGCTGATCATCCTCGCTCATGGATCCAGTGGAAAGATCGGCAAGACCTTCCTCGATCGTTCCGCGCAAATAATTGCTACGGGTCTTGATTCCTTCGTTGGCCGCTAGTTTTTTCTCGGACATGGTGTTTGGGAGAGTGTTGGGGTGTGGAAATGTTTTAACCGCAGATGGACGGGATGGCCGCAGATTGAAGAAGGGTTTTTCTTGGAATGAAATTTGGCAAAGTCTTATCTGCGTCCATCCCGTTTGCTATGCCCGTTGAGTGCATCTGCTGTTGAATTGATTTTCTTGAGTTAGTAAACGTCGCGTTGATAGCGTTTGGATTTTTTCAGCGCATCGACGTATTCTTCTGCTTGCTCACGGCTCTTCGCCCCGTAGTTTTTCACCACGGAAATCAATGCCTCGTGGACATCCGCCGCCATCCGGTTGGCGTCGCCGCAGACGTAGAAATGCGCGCCCTCTTCAAGCCAGGCATAAAGCTCCTCGCCCTTCTCCAGCATCCTGTCCTGAACGTAGACCTTCTCCGGCTGATCTCGGGAGAACGCCAAATCCAGCTTCGTGAGTTGCCCGTCTTTCAGGTAATCCTGCCACTCGAGCTGGTAGAGAAAATCGTAGGTGTAGTGCTGGTCGCCGAAGAGCAGCCAGCTCTTGCCCTCCGCTCCGACAGCAGCGCGGTGCTCCACGAAGGAGCGAAACGGTGCAATGCCGGTTCCAGGGCCAACCATGATGATCGCCGTGTTGCTATCTGCAGGCAGGCGAAAATTCTTGTTCGGCTGCACGAAGATCGGGACGTTATCCCCGGCCTTCGCGACATCGGTAAGAAACGTTGAGCAGACACCCTTCCGCTTTCTTCCGTGAGTCTCATACCTCACCGCAGCGACGGTCAGATGCACCTCATCCGGGTGAGCTAGCGGACTCGATGCGATCGAATACAGCCGGATCGGAAGCTTGCGGAAAATCCCTGCAAGCGCCTCGGCGGAGAGCCCGTCCGGGGCAAAATCGATCAGCGCATCCACGATCTCGCGACCATCAATGTAGGCGCGGAGTTTCTCCTTCGCACCATCCTCCAGAAGCTCCGCGAGCGCCGCCGAGCCGGTGGCCGCTGCAAGCTTCTTGAGAACTGCCTTGGAAAGAGCGGTGATGTCAAAATCCTCCCGCAGGGCATCCGCCAGATGCTTTTGCCCCGCACCCTTGACCTCAATCTCTTCGGTGCCCTTGAGCTTCACTGCATTGAGGACGTCCTTGATCATGGCGGGGCAATTCGTCGGCAGCACGGCAAGCGAGTCACCGGGTTCGTAATTCATCCCACTGCCCTCAAGCGAAAGCTCGACGTGAACCGTTTCCTTCGCGGATCCTTCACCATTCAGCAGCACATTATCGAAAACTTCTGAGGGAAACGGATTCTTCTTCCCGAAATCGACCCCACCCGGAGCCACTGCCTGGGCTATCACCGAGGGCGCAGACACTGCTGTGGGAGCGAGCTCCTTGATTACCACATCGAACCATTCCGTATAGGAATCCTCGTAGTCCACATCGCAATCCACCCTCGGCGCGATGCGTTGCGCTCCGAGCTTCTCAAGCCGCTCATCAACTTGTTTGCCAATCTCGCAGAATTGCTCATACGAAGTATCGCCAAGCGCGCAGACAGAAAATTTCACTCCGTCGAGCTTCACATCCTCGGCCATGAAAGCCTTGTGGAAACCTACCGCAGTCTCGGGAGCCTCGCCGTCGCCCCAAGTGGAGACGATCACCAGCAGGTTCTCGAACTTCGCCAGATCGGCGGGCGCGAGGTCAGCCATGTTTTTCATCACCGCCTTGAAGCCCTTCTTCTTCGCCACTTTTATCGCTCGATCCGCAAGCTCCTCGGAATTGCCGCTCTCCGTACCATAAAGCACAGTGAGTTTTCCGGCAACCGCAGGTGCGGACTGAACCGCTGCGGGCGCACCGGATGACGCGAGGAATCCGCTGAGCCATCCGCGCTGTAGCGCATCAAATTCAGCAAGCAACGAATCCAGCGCCGTGCGCTGGTCTGGTGAAAACGGAGAACTGTTGGGAAGCATAATCCTTAGTTTGTTACCTTGTTTAATCAGGTTTCTGCCAGAATCTTTCCCCAGCCAAGGAAAAACGCAACATCTATTTAGAGAAAATACCTAAAATTCATCTCCGCCTGGAAACCGCCAATCCTACGACCCACACTCTGAACTGGGGCAATTTTAGGATTTAGAGTTTATGATTTAGAGTTTAGACCATCCCTATGCCCACCGTCCAAGTCGACCTCGCCGAACGATCCTACCCTGTTATCGTCGAGAATGGATTGCTCGGAAAAGCCGCATCCCACCTCTCGGATCACGGCCTCTCCCATCTTCGTCCCGCCATCATTTCGGATGAAACCGTAGCATCCCACCATAGCGAGGCTCTTCTTGCAGGATTTCCCGGAACCAAACCCACTCTCCACACCGTTCCCGCCGGAGAAGCCTCCAAATCCCTTTCCCACGCCGAGTCGCTCTGCCGCGAAATGATCCAGGCAGGCCACGACCGCCGCTCCCTTATCATCGCCCTCGGCGGCGGTGTCGTGGGGGATCTCGCAGGATTCGTCGCATCCATCTTTTACCGCGGCATACCTTTTGTTCAAATCCCCACCACCATCGTCTCACAAGTCGATTCATCCGTCGGCGGCAAAACCGGCGTCAATGTCGCCGAAGGCAAGAACCTTGTCGGTGCCTTCCATCAGCCCAAGCTCGTCCTCGTCGATCCCGAGACCCTGCGAACTCTCCCCGCCCGGGAATTCCACGAAGGCTTCGCAGAAGCGATCAAGCACGCCGCCATTCGCGATGCCGATATGCTAACAGACCTGCTCACCATCGATCCGGAACAGCGGGATGTCCCCTGCGATCTCCTTGCCCGCAACATCGCCATCAAAGCGCGTGTCGTCGAGGCCGACGAATACGAAACCAAAGACATACGCGCCTTACTCAACTTCGGCCACACCATCGGCCACGGTATCGAGGCATCCCTTCCCTATGGCGAGATGCTCCACGGCGAAGCGATCGCACTCGGCATCCGTGCCGCATTGCACATCTCCGAAAAACACTCCGGCCTCCCCCCCGAAAGCTCACAGAAGATCCTTTCTCTCCTCCGCCATTTCAACCTCCCCCTCACGCTTTCCGATTCCATCCAGACCGCCACCGTCATGGACCGTCTCGCTCGCGATAAGAAATTCAAATCCGGAAAAATCCGCTTCGTCACCCTCTCGGAAATTGGCAATGCACAAGTCATAGAATCCGTCACTCTGGCCGATCTCGAAGCTACGATCGACCACCTGAGGAGCTGAAAATTCAAACCTCAATGTAGATTCCTATTCACGTCATTTACTGCAGTGAACCCACCCAACCAGGGTCTTCCGCTGGTCACTGATCACCTGGCACTAGCCACTCACCTCTTCATCGAGATTTGAATTTTGAAACTTGAATTTTTAAACGGCGACTGCCTCAAAACCCTCCCCACTCTCTCGGCGGAATCCTTCGACCTTGTCGTCACCTCACCGCCCTACAATCTCGGGATCAACTACTCATCCTTCAAGGACACCGCACCACGAGAGGAGTTCCTCGCCTGGTGCAAGCAATGGGCAACCGAAGTCAAACGCGTCATGGCGGACGACGCATCGTTCTTCCTCAACATCGGTGCCGCCCCATCCAACCCACTCCTCCCCCACCAGCTCATCCTCGCGCTCACCGAAGAGCCTGATCCCCTTTTCATCCTCCAGAACACCTTCCACTGGATCAAATCGATCAGCATCGAAACCACCGCCGGGCAACAGATCTCCGCCGGCCATTTCAAGCCCATCAATTCAAAGCGCTACGTCAACGACTGCCACGAATACGTCTTCCATCTCACTAAGACGGGGAACGTCCCGCTCGACCGACGCTCCGCCGGCGTCCCCTATCAGGACAAATCCAATATCGCGAGATGGGGACACACCGGTGGCAAGGATCTCCGCTGCCGCGGCAATACATGGTTCATCCCCTACGAGACGATCCAGTCCCGCAAAGGCGAACGCCCCCACCCCGCCACCTTCCCAGTCGCACTTGCCGCGCAATGCATCAAGATCCAAGGAAAAGCGGAAGCAACGCGTATGCTCGATCCTTTCCTCGGAATCGGCTCGTCGGCACTCGCCGCAAAGTCCATAGGCATCGCCTCCTTCACCGGCATCGAGATCGATCCCGACTATCTTGCCGTAGCGAAACGCCGCCTCGATCCACCAAAAGAACCGGGTTCTTTAACCTGATTTGCGTCCCGGGAAGGCGAACCCAGTTTCGCAACACCCACCGGCTTCCCTCCAACAGGCTTGCGAATAACTCCCTTGCCCTTTGCTTTCCAGTTACTTAACTTTTATTAAATTTACGTCTTCCCATACGAAAAAGAATCTCGTATTCTAAAAAATCCCGAGCGTCCACACAGTCTTTTCGTAAAAAAGATTAACTTTAGGGTTGATTACTATCGAGTAACCCGGTTATCTTCTCTTTCGCAATGGCTGTGCTCCCTTACACGTCCCAAAACATGAACACTACAACCAGCCAAAATGAAAAATACACAACCAAGTGCCTCCGGCACCTCGGTGAAAGCCGAAGCCGATCGTCTTGCAGACTTCGTCCTGTTCACACAGCGAAGCTGCATTCTTAACCTGTCAAGCGAACTCAACAAGGGGAACGTCTCATTCCCCCAGTCCTTCCTCCTAACCTATCTTTCCAGCGAAGAATATCTGACTATGTCCGACATCGCGAAAAAAATGGGCCATTCCACCGCAGCCGCTACCGGCCTCGTGGATCGGTTGGAAAAACTGTCCTACGTTGAGCGAGTTCATGCATCCGAAGACCGCCGCAAAATCATGGTGCGCATCACCTCAAAAGGAGTCGACCTTGTCTCCAAGATGCGCAAGGAGATTGCAACGGACCTCGCAGGCATACTGGCAGGCATGGATGAAGAAGAGGCTGAAACAGTTGAACACACCAACCGTGCGCTTAAAAACCGCGCGATTGCCTAATACTCTGTCTCCCCCCTGAATAATCCAGCTTGGCGAATACCAAGCGCCTCCGTTACGGTTCACCCCGTGACGGAGGCGTTCTTGTTTATAGACCCAATCTCCAATCTTCCCGGATTCCGGGCGGACTGGATCCCCCGCATCCTCGGTGCCGATGTCCTCGGCGACCGCGATTTCGCTCTGGGAAACCTCGCCCCGCTTCACGACGACATTATCGCGCTCAAATATCCGGATATCCAAACCCGCCATCATGCGGAACAGATCCACGGCAAGGGCGTCACTATCGTTTCTGAAAACGGAACAGAGGAAACCGTGACCCACCTCGGTGCCGACGGACTCATCACCAATATTGCGCATCAACTGCTCGGTATCTACGTCGCCGACTGCGCAGCCATCTATCTCGCCGATCCCGTCACCCG
>CAJQKQ010000077.1 GCA_905478925.1 uncultured Verrucomicrobiales bacterium | reverse complement strand
CTTGGACGATGTTTGAATACGGTAGGGCTGATCCGGCTCGGTCAGCCCACTTTGAAAATCTAGCCGCCCGCCTCACCCACACGGAAGTGAGATCCCGGGAAAAATGCCGTGTCTTGCCGTGGGTTCACTCCCTTTTCTGAGATACGGCGCTCCCGTTTTTTGATCAGGGCCGACCGAGCCGGATCTGCCCTACCATGGTTCATTTCCTTTTCTGCTGGGTATAGACCGTCAGTCCGGTCAGGTCCCGGTCTTCTCGCCCGGTGAGGCGACTCATAATTGATCCGATCACAAAGCAGCTGATCATCCCGGTCGCCGAAAACAGGAGCCCGTGCACAAGGCCAGACTCCTTCAGGTAAAACTGACCCGCTGCGCTCAAGACAAGGCCGGCCAGCGCACCGGTGGTGGTCGCCCGCCGCGTGAACATCGCCAACAGGAACAGTCCGCCGAGTCCGCCACCGAAAAATCCGATGTATGTTGCGAACTCGTCCCACAGCGATTTGATGTCCCATGTCACCATCGCCAACGCAAAACACATGCCGAAGGTGCCCACCACAACGGTGGTGATCCGGGCAACGCGCAAGCACGCCCTATCCGCCACCCCCGGTTTGAAGCGCCGGTAGAAGTCTGTCGTAAACGCCGTGGCCACTGAGTTCATGCTACTGTCCAAACTCGACATGGCCGCCGCAAACACCCCCGCGATCAGCAGGCCGGACAGGCCGGCGGGCAACTGGGTCACGATGAACCACGGGAAGATCGCATCGGTTTTCTCGAGCGCGGGGCCGAGCGCCGTTGGGTGCGTTTGGTAGAAGGAATACAAATACGTGCCCAAGGCGAAAAAGATGATGGTCGCGGGAACGGTCATCAGCGCATTTGTCCAGATACTGCGCGCCGCATCTTTCTCCGTCGGGGTGGTCAGATAGCGCTGGATCACTGCCTGGTCGCTGCCATACGAAATCAGGTTCCCGCCTAGCCCGCCAAGCACCAGCACCCAGAAGGTCGGCCCTTTCAGATCAAAATGGAAATCGAACATCCGCAGTTTGTCCGCATCCTGCGCGATGGCCAATACCCCGCCGTGGTCGGCGACCTCACCGGGAATCATCACCAACACGATCAGGGCACCGCCCAGAAGCACCACAACCTGAATCACATCGGTCCAGATCACGGCTTCGATCCCCCCCAGCACGGTGTAGGCCATCGCCAGGACCGCCATGCTCATGATGCAGATTTTGATATCGATTCCCGTCACCACCGACAATGCGATCGACGGCAAGAACAGGACAATCCCGATACGCGCAAACTGAAAGACCATAAAGAAGGCGCTGGCGATGCAGCGCACCCGCACATCGAATCGCATTTCGATGTATTCGTAAGCCGTGGTCACGTTCAGGCGTCGGTAGAATGGCAGGAAGAGCAGCACGATGAAGGGCGCCACGATGACAATCGCGATGTTCATCATCGCCCAGGTCCAGTCGGTCGCGAAACTTTTGGCAGGGACAGCCATGAAGGTGATCGCACTCAACTGCGTGCCGAAGATACTCAGCCCCGCCGCCCACCACGGGATACGACCACTGGCCTTGAAAAAGTCTTCCGTGCTATTCTCGCCTCGGGAAAAATAGATACCCATCACGACCAAGGCCGCCAGATAGACCCCGAGGACGATGAAATTGGTGGTTCCGAAAGAGGCATTCAGCTGGGGTTCGGCGACCAGCATCCGGGGGCTGCGCACGGCGGGGCGGACTTCGCCACTGGTCAGAACCAAGTGACCACCCCGATTCACCACGTTCACCGTCACCGGCGGGTTCTCGGGCATCAATCCCATCGGCGCCCAGGTATCGGTGATCGTGTGATAGGCCCAGATCTTACGACTGAAGCCGGTGTGCGAGGTATAAATCTCCCAACGCGCCGCCTCGAGGGCATCCGCTTCGCTGTCACGGGCAGCAGCCCGCAAGCGCTCGATTTCGCGCGGCATGTCCTGCTCGACCTTCTGAAAGCGTTGCCCATCGGCACCTCCGAACACCACGAGGTGGTTGGCGCCAAGCTTGGAGGCGCCCGCCGCCATCACGCAGACCGGCACCTCCGCCGCGCGAGTCCAGCGCGCGCCTTCTGGCTGCGATGGGGTATAACGGTGGCCGTCGGTGAGAAACTGCCAGTCGCCGTCCTCATCCAAGCTCCGGCCACTAAACATGTAAAACGAATCGCTCGCGCCGTCACCCTGAGCTGCCGCCACCGCATGCGATCGAGGCGGCCCCGGCCAGCCCTCAAGCGTCTCCCAGACGAACGCCATCTTGTCGCCGCGTTTCGACAGATCCAGCGACCAGAAATTTCGGGTCTGACGCGACCCGTCATGCCCACCGGCGATGAACACCGTGGTGCCGATCATGGCACCCGTCATATCTGATGAGGCGACCGGCAGCCGAGGCAAGCTATCGTCGATACGCACCCCGCCCTGACCGTCGTGCGCCAACAGGAACACGGCATCGGACTTGGACTTCTTGACGCCGCCCCCGGGACCGTAATCACGCCACTCACCACCGACACAGAGAATCCCCTCCGCGGTGGACAGCGACACACCGTAGCTGTAGCCGTGCGGCAGTTTCTGATCGGCCACGCGCCAGCCACTGTCCTCATCCAGAATATAGATATCCGGATGATAGATCTTACGCGGACTGCTGCCGTCTGCCTTCTTTACCCACGGCAGCCCCTTCGGGAAATTCGCGCCGCCGGCCACGATAAGATAGCCGTCGTGCATCCCGCTGAAAGCACCCGCAAGACCGGGTTGCACGCCGTCTTCGGTAGCCGGCGGAAGCTCGTCGAGATGCGACCAGTTGAACAGGTCGGCACCGTTCGCGACGGCGGTCGCGAGCACGATCACCATCACGCAGGCGAGCTTTCTCATGATACCTCCTTGTCAGATCTACACATGTAAGTGCTCAGTTCGGACGACTCGAACTGGGCGACCACCTGGCGCTGCGAGTCGGCATCGAGGGTCTTCTGCGGCGGCAACATCTCCCCTCCCCCCAGGGGCAAGCCACAATCCTGCATCACCGCCTTCATGGCCGAGCCAAAGCTACCGCTACGAGCCATGATGCCAATGCCCTCGATCGCGAGTGCCTGCAGGCGATCCGCTTCGGCGAGTTGTCCCGCACGATACGCGGCAATGAGTTTCACATAAAGCGGCGCTATGACATTGTAGGTGCTCCCCACTGCGCCCTGCATACCGGCCTTGAGGCCGTCGGTCAGAAGCTCGTCACGGCCGAACAAAATACTGAACCGACCCTGCCCATACGCGACACACTCGGCATAGTCCGCAAGGTCCTCATGGGTGTACTTGATCCCGGCCAGCGTGGGGATAAACCCGTCGGCGATTTTCAAAAAGTCGATCATCGGAAAGTCGACGTTCGTCATGGACGGCATGTGATAGAAGAAATACGGAAGGTCACAGGCCGCCGCGGTATCCCGACAGTAAGCCACAAGGGATTCGACATCAGCCGGGCGAAAAAAGCAGGGTGCCATCTCGCCGATCGCATGCGCGCCACTCTCTGCGGCGTGACGGGCCATGGCCTTGCTTTCCTCCTGACAGACATGCCCGACATGAATAATGATGCGGAAATCATCCGCCGCGTGGGCGCACCATGCTTTTGCCAAAGCCGCGCGATCCTCAACCGTCAACGACATCCCCTCGCCCGTCGTGCCATTGACAAATGCGCCGGCCACCCCGTTCGCCTTCAACAGACGTGCATAGGCGGGGACGACATCGCAATCCACCGAGCCATCAGCTTTAAAAGCGGTCAGCGGTGCGGCTATAATTCCTTCAAGTTTTATCATTTTTAATTTTTTTAGGCTCTCCGTCAGGTTTGCACGCGCTTTAGATTCGTGACGCACTCGGGATCGGCCTTGAGCTGTAGTTGTGAAATCATTCAACATCGAGGAGTTGTTTCGATTCGCCGGATGCTTCGTGGGTAATGTTCTAGTGGAATAAGTCGGTGCGCAAGTCGCGATGCTTCGTGACAGTCGTTGCAAGCCGCGCTGTCCGGATTGCCGGGTGCCCCTCAAGGAGATCCGTGCAGGCATGTGGAATGACCAATCTACGGCATCTCTTCCTCAAAATGAGAGCTCAACCCATCAAGCAAATCTGACGGAGAGCCTTCATTCATTATTTCTCACCGGATTTTGCCGGCGTGATCAATGGCACTGGCTTAAGAGCTTGTCATGGCACCGTTCTGGTGATGTAAACACTGCCCTATGTATCGACCGCGTTACCTTACAATCTGGGCTCCATGTGTGCGCTCGTTTATTCTCATCGGCATGAGCATCCTTGCCGCGGGTGCTGCCGAAGTTTACACCGAGAATCCCGGAACGGATGGCGATGGCAATCACACGGTGGGGCCGGATTACAAGATTGATCCCGACCTGACGGACCAGGGGAATCCCAAGGGCCAGAACTTTGAATTTTCGATGCGTCTGGCGGACAGTAAGATTTTTCGCGGCGACGATGCCACACTCGAACCGGAAAAGAAGCCGGTGCGAGCAGAGAGGAAAATTTTTGTCTATGTGCCGGCCGCCTACAAAGACGGCACCAAGGCGCCCATTCTCGTCACCCATGACGGTCCCAGTCGCCACGACCTGGTGCGCACCAGTCGCTTCAACCTGGTGCGCAACGCATTGGATAATCTGACGCTATCAAAAGATCCGAACCGCAGCTTGCCCGCCTTTATTGCGATTGCCGTTCAAAATGGTGGCAACGATGGCAAGAACAGTGAACGTGGTCTCGAATACGATACCATGTCCGATCGCTTCGCCCGTTTCATCAATGACGAAGTCCTGCCGGCCGTTCTCAACAATGAGCAGATCAAAGCTGCCTTTCCCAACATTGCCTTCACAGAAAATCCATGGGGCAAGGCCACCATGGGCTGCAGTTCTGGGGGGGCGGCCGCCCTGTCCATGGGCTGGTTTCGTCCCGACTTGTTTCGCCGTATCATTACCTACTCAGGGACCTTCGTGGATCAACAGGATGATGACGCACCTGACGAAACCAAATACCCTCTCGGCGCCTGGGAATACCACTCCAGCATGAAACTGATTGAAAATACCGAGAAGAAACCTCTGCGTATCTTTACTCATGTTTCCGAAAATGATAACGGCTCCAAGGGCCCGGAAGAAACCCATCACAATTGGGTGATGGCCAACCACCGCACCGCCAAGGCACTCAAAGCCAAGGGCTACAACTACCGCTTCGTCTTCAGTCGTGCCACCGGACATTGTCAACGCAGCGTGTTCGAGAAAACATTGGCGGACACACTGGTGTGGACATGGCGCGGATACCATGCTTCGGAGTGATATTGGGATCATTCATCAGGAGACAACATGGTAATTCGAAGAGCATTGTTTGGTTTGGTCCTATTTGCGGCCGTTTTGGCCGCGCCGTCGCGGACAGCCGCCGAAGATGCGGCAGGCGATTTCGCCAACCCACCATTTTCGGCGAGGCCCTGGGTCTATTGGTATTGGATGCAGGCGAACGCCACGCGCGACGGGATTACCAAGGACCTCGAAGCGATGGCTCAAAGCGGCATTGGTGGAGCCTATCTGATGCCCATCGGGCACGAGGGAGACAAGACCCTCGCCAAACCGCCGGCCAACCCCTTGTCCGAGCATTGGTGGGATCTGGTCGTTCATGCCACCAAGGAAGCCGACCGACTGGGCATGCGTCTGGCCATGAACGCTTGCGACGGTTGGGCCTTGGCCGGTGGACCGTGGATTACGCCGGAAATGTCGATGCAGGAAGTGGTGACGACTTCGCAGACCATCGAAGGCGGCAAACCACACGAAGCCAAACTTGTTCAGCCGACCTCGCGGGAGGACTATTACCGCGACATCGCCGTGCTGGCCTATCCCGCGCTGGAAGCAACGGGCGTCACATCCACCCAACTTAAGCCCAAGGCCACGACAAACCTCCCCGACTTCGATCCGCAAGCGCTGGTCACCGGTGCGGAGAAGCCGCTTGACCTACCGGCCGAGGGTTGGATCCAGTACGAGTTCTCCGAGCCGTTTACCTGCCGATCAATCAAGATGTCGCCGGGCCAGCGATCGGCCTTTCAATTGCATCGCGTCAAAATGTTGGTCAGCAATGACGGCAAAAGCTTTCGCTCACTGGGCCGGTTGGAGCCGACCGAATTTCACGGTTGGCAGGACGACGGCTACGGCGCCACGCACGCCATCGAGCCCACCACCTCGCGGTTCTTCCGTTTCGTATTCGACCGCTCCGACACGCCACCTCACTCGGAGAATCGCGAAGGAACGAAAGTTCGCAATCGAGACCGCCTCAGTGCCCAACATATTGAACTTCGCTCGCAAGCGAGCATTCATCACTGGCTGGGCAAGGCCGGTTTCCGCTGGCGCCGGGCCCAGTGGACAAGCGAATCACAGTGCCCGACTGAGTTGTGCGTGAAGCCCGAAACCATCATCAACCTCACCGACAAGATGGACGCCGACGGCACGCTGCGCTGGACCCCGCCGCCGGGACGATGGACGATCCAGCGAATCGGCTACACCACCACCGGTGTCCGTAATGGCCCGGGTGGCACCGGTTCGGGCTTGGAATGCGATAAGTTCAACCCCAAGGCCGCCGAGCTGCAGTTCAACGGTTGGTTCGGCGCAGCGCTAAAGCGGGTTGGTCCCGAACTGGCCGGCAAGGCGATGTGGATCAACCACACCGACAGTTGGGAAGCCGCCAGCCAGAACTGGTCGCCGCTGTTTCGAGCCGAGTTCACCAAGCGGCGCGGCTACGATCCCCTGATGTGGCTGCCGACGATGAGCGGCGTGCCGATTGGATCGGCCGAGCAGTCCGAGCGGTTTCTTTACGACCTGCGTCGAACGATCGCTGATCTGGTTTGTGATCACTTCTACGAACCACTTGCAAGACTCGGTCGCGAGCAGGGCGCGGCCCTGAGCGCCGAGGGTATTGCGCCGACGATGATGTCCGACGGCATGCAGCACTTCAAATACACCGATTTTCCCATGGGCGAGTTCTGGCTCAACGGAGTCAACCAGGACAAACCGAACGACATCGCCGACGCCATCTCCGGAGGCCATATCTACGGCAAACGAATCATCGGGGCCGAGGCCTTCACGCAGATCCCGATGCGTTGGAACGAAGACCCTTACTTGCTAAAGCCTATGGGCGATTTCAACATGGCCAAAGGCATCAACCGGTTCATCCTTCACGTGTGGGCCCATCAGGCCTTCCCGGAAAAACCGGCACCCGGCGTGACACTGGAATTCATCGGCACTTTTTTCAGTGGCACTCAGACTTGGCACAAACCAGGCAAGGCATGGATGGATTACGTGCGGCGTTGCTCGGCCATGCTTCAGCAGGGCTTGCCTGTCGTAGACGTTTGCTATTTCACCGGCGAGGAGCTACCGACCCGATCGTTTTTGCGAAGGGACTTGCCCGTGCCGCTACCGGAAGGTTACTCGTTCGGCAGCATCAACCGCGATGCGCTGCTAACGCGAGCCGCGGCCAAGGACGGGCGACTGGTGATGCCCGACGGCATGTCGTACCGGTTGTTAGTCCTCCCCTCGACAGACCGCATGACGCCGCAGCTTGCCGCGAAGATCGGTGAGTTGGCCCAGGCCGGGGTGCCGATGATTGGCCCCAAGCCGACGCGGTCGATAAGCCTCAGCGATTATCCAAGTGCCGATGGGAAAGTTCGCGAGATTGTTGCCGACTCGTGGAAGTCGGTGCGCGGCGACGCTACCGTGGAGGAAGTTCTCGACGAGCTTGGTTTGGCCGCCGACGTCGAGTTTGTCGGCGCGGATTTGACTCCTATTTCTCACCCCCGTATGGAATACACCTCGCCGCCGCTGGTCTGGAACCATCGACGAACCGACGAAGCGGACATCTACTTCTTGTCCAATCAACTTAGGCAATCGCGCAACGTCGAGGTTGCCTTTCGCACTGCCGGTCGCGTGCCCGAGTTGTGGGACGCCGCCGGTGGAACGATACTCGATGCGGGTGTGTGGAGAGTGGAAAATGGCCGCACCGTGGTGCCGATCCGCTTCGGCCCGGCCGGTTCGACTTTTGTGGTCTTTCGACGTGCCGCAGACAAAGCCGATCCGGTGGCAACGGTAGCTCCGTTGGAAGCGGAATCCCCGTCGGCCGGTCTGCCGCCGCTTTGGATTGAAAACGGTCGAGCCTGGGTTTCGAGCCAAGGGACTTGGAAACTTACCCACCAGTCTGGCAAGACCGAGAACATCTCGGCCCGCGATTTACCCGAAACGCAAGCGATCAACGGCCCTTGGTCCGTGGCCTTCCCTCTGAAGCGCGGCGCGCCACAACGGATCGAACTGGATGAATTGCGTTCGCTCAGCGAGCACGAGAACTTCGGCGTGAAGCACTTCTCGGGAACGGCTACCTACAGTTGTCAATTCACCGTGGGGACGATCCCGAACGGTGACCGGCTGTTTCTCGACCTCGGTCAGGTCGCCAATTTGGCCGAAGTGTCCCTGAACGGAAAGAAGCTTGGCACACTCTGGCGACCACCGTTTGTCGTCGAGGTGACCGATGCCTTGCAGTCGGGCGAGAACCGCTTGACCGTTGCGGTTACCAACACGTGGCGCAATCGACTGATCGGCGATGCGTCGCTGCCTGTCGAAAAACGCGTCGCATGGTCGCTGTTTCGCGATCAGTGGTTTGCCCCCAATACGCCACTCGATCCGGCGGGTCTGTTGGGGCCCGTGAAATTGCAGACGGCCCGGGCAAAGAGCGATTGAGTTGGGCCGGAAGGTCGGCAAAGTCACTTTGGTAGAGCTGGGGTGCGCTTCTTCTAGATTTGATGAGGGTCTGAGACACCAGAGCTGCTGCCTTGCGGGGATGAGCGGTCCCCAACGTTTTCAGCGAAGCAGGTTCCCGGGTCGCAATTCGACACAAAGAAGTCGTCATACTCCAAGTATTATGCGCCGCCGTATGTATGAATGGCACCATGAAATTGAAGTCAACACCCCCCTCCTTCCGCCCCCCACACCATCCTCAGGGTCCGAGCCGCCATGCGACCCAGCTTGGAAAACGAACGTAAAACTACAATGAACACAAAACATCAACGCCCTCCCCCCCTCCTGGGCGGGCGAAGCCCCCTCTCCGATCCCGTCAACGGCGACCTCAAGCTCCCCACCTCAAAAACAAATTCCTAGCAGTAATCGGTTGGACAAAATGCGAAGCAGTGAAATGATGTCCTGCCGACAAGCGTAGGCTTCTTGGTGGGACATCGGCGCCCGCGCGATTCCCCGCATCTCCATCAAATTATCAAACCATCAATATGACAAAACACGCATTTTTATTGGCCGCTTTTTGCACATCCCTGGCGCACGGGGAGGCCGAAGCCAAACCGCCGCAGCGCCAAATGCTCTACAAGATCTTTGCTCCCATCATGCAGGACATGGGGTCGTGCAATCTCCAGAAAGCGAGCGTCGTTTCCGGGCCGGTCGAAATGAAGATGACCAACAACAAGCAGCCCGGCAAACAATGGTGGATCCGCCTTGGTCAGAGTAAATTCAAAGTCACGATCGAAGATTCGGCGAACCTCAAGCTCGAAACGGCCCTGGCCAATGCCGAGCGAATTCCGATCGCTTACCGTCGCGCCTTGGAGGTCGTGTCCGAAGACAAGAAGGCCGGACTGGCATTTTACAAAACGCTCGGCGGTGCCGCGGCGCACGGCGGACAGGCCTATCTCAACATGATCCCCCTGAAAGGCGATCGCGCCGCCAGCGTCATTGCGCACGAAGCGGGACACGTCCTCGAACAACGCGCCCGCAGTGCGGAGAAGGATATCCTCGACCGATGGGCCGAAGCCGTCAAAGCAGACAACATCGACGTCTCGCGCTATGGCAATAAGGCCAATCCCGAGGACCAAGCCGAGTTCGCGCGGCTTTACGCATACTGCATCGATTCCGCAGTCGGCAAAGGCATGAAGGGAGAACTCAAGAAACTCTCACCCGAACGATTTGAACTCTGGGAGCACATGCTCCGCGAATCCAAGGCCTTGCCCATTTCCGATTCTGACGCCGAACTGAAAAAGCGCGCGGTGCTCAGCGAAAAGATGAAGCCGAAACTTGCGCAAGTCCGCGAGACCATCAAGGAATTGGCGACAAAGGGCTAGCCATTACAATGATCAACTCCTTTCACCCCTCTGCGAACCACTCAACGGCGACCTCAAGCGCCCCACACCATAAACAAATTCCTATGAAATCCCCAACGCACCTCGTCACCCTCGTCGCCCTCCTTTCCATCATTGGCGTCGTCTCGCCGCTCTCCGCACTCGCCGATGACGACAAGCCGAGCGCCGGACATGACGCCTTCATCAAAGGTTTGCGGGAAATGGACAAGACCAAGCTGGTAGCCGAGGTAAAAGCCGAGAGTGCCAGCAAGCCGCGCAGCCTCAGCCCGGTGGTGTCCCGGTTCAAGGGATGGTTCATCGACGTCACCGAGAAGGCCAAAGAGACCAAGCTCGAGGGTGTCGCTGTCGCCGATGGAATCTCACTGGCGAGCAAGGCGCGGGACTCCTCATACTGGCAATTCGTCGAAACCAAGAACGGGTATCTCGTCGCCGCCACCGGCGGAAAATACAAAGGCTGGGTGATCGGCCGCGACGACAGTGCCAAAGCCCGCCCGGAGGGTCCCAATCTCACCGTCGTTCCCGCGCTCCGGCTCTCGGAGAAAGTGACCAAAAACTCTTACTGGGACCTGATCCTGACAAAGCAGGGCCTGGTTCTGAAGGCCAAGGCCGGAAAATACAAAGGCTGGGTCTGGGACTTCGGTGGAGGCGATCCTTCCCATCAGGAATCGGGACGCGAAGTCGCCGTCAACGTCCTGCTCGCCGAGCGGGTTGTCGCGGGTTCGTATTTCGCAGTCAACGCCAAGTAACCGCTTCAACTTCCCTGGGTAAACACCCGCATCGAGCCGCCGCGCCGCAGACGCGCATAAGGATCAGCATCTTTTACAATTCACATGTTTGTCCAACTTTCCACGCATGAATTTCCAAGCAAGTAACAGAGGAGTCGCCCCATGATATTCCGATCTCTACGAACACACCAGCCCTGCACCCTTGCGTTCGCCGCCGTCATCGGCCTTTTGGCAACCTGCGGCAGCGTAAAATCTGCGCCGCTGCGCATCATGCCGCTGGGCGATTCGATCACAGCGGGCTACACTGACAATCCTCATTGGACCGTCGATTTCGAGTTTGGATACCGCAGTGGGCTATACACACGCCTGACCAAAGCCGGCTACGATTTCACATTCGTCGGAGGCTCGCCTGAGCCATGGGTCAGCAAATACGGTGACCCTACACGCGGTGGCACCTACAAGCCGATATTGGACCTTCGCGAATTAGGCCAGGACGGCCACGAAGGCTACGGCGGTTGGACCATCGGGGGCATCGACGGTATTGTCAGGGACAGGATCAAGCTCCATAAACCTGATGTCATCTTGCTGATGATCGGCACCAATCAGAGGAATGCGAAGAGTCCGGCGGATTTGAGCAACTTGGTTGGCAAGATCGTTACTCACGCGCCCGATGCTCATCTCATTGTTGCCCAGATCATACCCATTGCCGCCGGACATGATGCCCAAAACGAGTCGGCCGACGCCTTCAACACATACATTCGGGAAACGCTCGTGCCGACCTACGCAGCGAAAGGAGCCAATGTTTCCACCGTTGACCTCTTTACGATGTTCTTGAGCGATCCCGATGACCCCACTTCGGTCAAAGCAGGCACACATGCCGACAACGCCGTCCACCCATCGACGGCCATGTCTGATAAGATGGCTCAGGCGTGGTTCGAAGGAATCGAAGCGGTTTCCGCACTCGCCCGGTCGCACAAGCGAAAGTGATTGATTCGTATCAATCACCGCCAGTTCGACCGGACAAGAAAAATAAAATATGAAGATATCAACACACCTTACCATCTGCATAACCTTGGTTGCTTTCCAGGGCAATCTCAAGGCGGAGACCATCGTTGAGAAGACCGCAAGCAAAACGTGTCGCGTTGATGAGACGGGCAAGCTGGCCTACACAAAGGACGCAAAAGGAAACCGTCTGCCTGACTTTTCTCATGTAGGCTATCATTCCGGTGAAAAGGTGATCCCTGATGTTCCTGTGCGGATGACGTTAGAACCCACAGAAGGTGACGACACCAAGCGCATCCAGGCGGCACTGGACAAACTGGGCATACTCCGCCGGCGCCATCCCGGTAAGCTCGGCGCGCTGCTTCTGAAGCGGGGTGTCTACCGGGTCGAGGGATCGATCAAGATGAGTCACAGCGGCATTATTCTGCGCGGCGAAGGCGATGGCCCGGACGGTACGATCGTCATTGCAACCGGGTACGGCGATTACAAATACAAGCGGACACTTATTTCGGTGGGTGATGAAGGGAAGGTTCAGGAGGATGAATCGTCCAAGCAAGCCATTGTCGACGACTATGTTCCGATCGGCGCCCACACCTTTACGGTGAAGTCAGCCGCCAAGTATAGGCGTGGAGACCGGATTGTTGTGTTCCGCCCGTCTACCGCGGAGTGGATTAGTTCCATTGGCTGCGACAAACTCGGGGCCCGGTGGGAAGGCATTCGTGACGTGCGGTGGGTGAAGGACGGCAAGGCACCCGGCTTCTACTACCAACGCCTCGGATATGACAGCCAGTATAAAATGTTGCAGAAGACGGGAGAGAGTTGGGAAGAGTTCAAAAAACGCGTCCCGCTCTCCAAGGATGGGAAGAAGTTTGATCTTACTCGCCAGTGGCAGCCCGGCCACTACGACTTCTACTTTGAACGGTTGATTACGGGCATTTCAGGGAATAAAGTGACCATCGATGCACCCATCGTTCATGCGCTGGAACAGAAGTTTGGGGGGGGCGCCATATACAAGTATACAACACCGGGGCGCGTAACGGAGGTCGGCATCGAAAACCTTCGTCTGGTTTCCGAATTTGCTGCAGCTAGCCCTGAACATCCCTATGGGGACCCTAAGCATGCAGGCGGTGCGGAGCGCCATGCCTGGAATGCGATCAAGCTGAATCGCAACACGGAAAACACTTGGGTGCGGAATGTCACGGGGAATTACTTCGGCTGGTCGCTGGTCTCTGCCTCCGGCAAACGCGCAACGGTTCAGGACTGCGTCAATCTGGGGCATGCCTCAAAGATTACCGGCGGGCGCCGCTATCCCTTTATGATCGATGGCCAACTCAACCTGATGCAGCGCTGCGTGGCATTTGCGGGTCGCCATGAGTTTGTGAATCAGGGCAAAACCGCGGGACCCAACGTTTTCGTCGACTGCATCGGTTTCAACTCCAAAAATTCCGCTGGCCCACATCATCGCTATGCTATCGGCAATCTTTATGACAACGTGAAATCGGAGAGATCAATGGAATCCCAATTTCGGGGAAGCATGGGAACCGGCCACGGCTGGGCGGGAACTCAGACATGTTTCTATAACTGCGTCGCTCCGGGATTCAGTGTGCGTGCCCCCGCCGGCGGAATCAGTTGGGTGCTCGGTTCCGGCAAGAGCGATGAGAAGGGAATCCGCCTCACACCGCCCAGCCTCTACTATCAACAAGTACAGGACCGCTTGGGCAAAGCCGCCCTGGACAGATTGGCCACCGAGGAGCAACGAAAGAGCCTGGGGACGTATCAATGGGCAAAAGAGCGACTCGAGAACGAGAAACAATCAGAATAGTCCAACAAGATCTTGGATTCAGGCACTAGCACGCCTGATCCTCAAGATTGACGTTGGGCCATAAAAGAGAATAGAATGCACGGCACGATGAAGATTTTATCTGCTTCTCTCACGCTCCTCTTCTTCGCAAGTTCGGATTCACGGGCAGAGGATTCGAAAGCAATACAATTGGGCCCTGGCTACGTGGCGTGCGGCGAGATGACGAGGTTCTGGCGTGGCAAACCGATTATCGGGCGCTGGATGGGGCAGGGCTCTCTGGCGGACGCGCCCACGTTCTATAACCAATCCTCATTCCCCTACAAAAAGCGTCGCTACAAGCAAGAAGTTGAGATGGCGGATTTCCTGACCACGCCCCGACTCCTCGGCGGCTGGCATCCCGACAAAGGTGGCAAAGGCGAACTCGAAAAACACAAGCACGTCGCCGACGCTGACCTCGTGTATCGAAAAAAAGATGGCACGCTCGCCTATCGCTGGGAACTGCTGGACTTGCGCCTGACTCGATTCATCAAAGCGGGCTACACCGACCTGACGCTGGTGCTGGATCAAATCCCCTACTGCCTGGCGAAGAAACATCACTTGGAAACCTACGGCCAGGCCAGCCCGCCCGATGACCTGCAGGAGTGGTACGTCTTCATCCGTGATCTCTGCAAAGAATTGAAACGCCGCTACGGCACGAAGACTGCCAACGGCTTCCGCTTCCGCCTCGGCACCGAACTCGGTGACGGCAAGCGCATCGCCCTGACGCAGCAGCAACTGCATGAGATGTATTTCCTCACACACAAGGCCATCAAGGAAGTCTTACCCGAGGCCAAGCTCGGCCCGTGGAACGAAGCGGGTTTCAAAGGCAGGCAGGAGCGCGCTCCGCTGAAAGTGCTGGAGCTGGCCAAGTTTGCCAAGAAACACAAGCTGGCCTTTGACTTCGCCAGCGTCTCGTCCTACTCCATCCCAAAAGTACGCGGCAGCAGAATCCTCGGGACCAACCCCCAGCAGAAGGCCGAGGTCGATGCCAAGTATTTCACCTTGCTCCGCAAAGTCTTCCCCGGCATTCCGGCCGAGTATCACGAGTTCGGTATTCTCAATTCGCAATATGGCGTCGTCACCAGTGAACCCGGTTCACGCGGTGGCGCGTACCGGGCGCACTACCTGCTGACCGCGCTTGAACACAAGTCTCTCGACCGCCTGTATCACTGGCCAGTCTTTGACTCCATCGGCACCGACAGAAAGCTCGGCCCGATCCAACTGCTCCGCTCCAATGGCTGGCTCTACTCCATCCTGGAGCATGCTGCCGAAGGCAAGCTGTATATGCTAAAGAGCAATGCCGCGGCAGGGAACACGCTCTACAAATCCGCCCTTATCACCTCTCCCAAGAAGAGCTTCCTGATCGTCTCGGCATATACGCTGGATCGCCGCAAGCAAGACAAGCCAACGATCACGATCACCCTTCCCAAAAGCATCGTCCAGAACAAGCCGCCGAAAAACGGCGTAGTCGAGTATGTGGCATTGACGCCAGAGACGGACATCTACCGAACCGTCAAAGCGGACCTCGCGAAGGCAAATAACCTCAATCCCGAATTCGCCAAGCATCCTGATCTCGTCGCCCCGGTGAAGAGCATGGCGACCAAGTTCGCTGGCGCGCGAAAAATGATCACGGCCAACTACCCGGCTTATAGAAAACAGATGGAACAGTCTCTCACCCTCAAACCCTTCGACTCCAAGATAAAGGTGGATGAGAAGGCTCTATCCCTAAGGTTCTCCTTGCCGACAGATTCAGTTGTTGTTTTTGTCTGGTGAGGGATCATGCTCAGGTTCAAGAGCGAAGTGCAACAGAGTAATACCTAGTTAAAGAGTTCTTCTGGAGTCCGGTATCCGTAGCGTTTTCGAGGTCGAGTGTTTAGCTTGTTAGCGATGCGATCACATTGGGCCTGCGTAAGATCATTGAGGCATTTTGAAGTGGTCCCGCAAAACGGAGCCAGAGTCTTATTGATGAAATGAGCTGGTCTTTGAGGGGGCAAATCCCCGAAAAGAGACCAGAAACATGAAACGAAAAAGAAGACACCTAACCGCAGAATTT
>CAJQKQ010000076.1 GCA_905478925.1 uncultured Verrucomicrobiales bacterium | reverse complement strand
CGGTCGCCCTTCCGCGCTTGGCCTCTGGTGGTAGTTTCTTCATTTTCATGTTCTGGTATTTCTACAGGGGACTTGAACCCCATTTACAACGTGCCCATGCTGGGCACACACAAGACGTCGATCTCAACACCTGACCCTCGGCAAGTCGAGAGTGCCATGATAGTTAAACCTTCAACTCCGCGATCCGAGCCCTCTCCCGGTCAGGTGTGAGATGACTCGGACGTTCGGCAATAAAATGAAGGAGCTCTTCTCGTTCTCAGGCAAAGCAGACCGCTCCGAGTGGTGGATAATCACGATCATCACAGATCTGGTGGCACAACTCTGCCTAATCTTCGGTTTGATCTCACTTGAGACGGACACATCATTCCGCTATTTCAAGGCTGTAGGATTATTTCTATGCGTATTCGTGGCACTCTGGTTGTCGATTTCAGTGTCTGTCCGGCGATTCAGAGATCGAGGATATTCACCATGGCTTCTACTCGCCGGGTTAGTGCCGGTGATCGGATGGATTTGGTATCTGATTGAGTGCGGATTTCTTCCTGCGCCAAGATCAAAGCAACCGCGCAAACTCGTTAGACGAACCGTAAAAAAACCAGCCGAACAAGGCGGAGATGGCGACGCCGAGGAAGCCGTCTGATCATTTTGGAAGTTGACCCCGGCGCCGCCATTCCTTAGACGTTAGGCAGAATAAATGGAGACCGCGTAAATGAGTTCCCCCAATCAAGAACCTGATTTTTCGCCTCCTCCTGCATGCCGCAGCAGTAGCACCGCGCGAGTTGCTATTACCCTTGCGATCATCATTTTCGTATTGGGCGGGTTTGTGGCTTGTCATTGTCCTGGGATTTTCGTCGTTGTCGCATTATGCGCCATTGTAGCGTTTTGGGCGGGCTCACGAAGACAGAGAATCGTTGCTGCGATATTGCTAGTCATCAGTATCGCGGTAGCGATCGCTGAATTTCGGGCTGAATCTGAACAGGAACAGAGACGAAGAGATCGCGCCCGCCGCGCCAGTCAGGCCAACCAAATCCTCGAACAATCAAATGCCTAACAAGGCGGAGATGGCGACGCCGAGGAAGCCGTCTGATTAATTTTGGAAGTTGACCCCGGCGCCGCCATTCCTTAGACGTTGCAATAAAATACTCTGGAGCCAAGCGAAACCGAGCTGGATCTAGCAGATCCGGCTCAGATATCGAGTCGTGCGTCGGTGAGGATGTGTGGAGCATGTGCCTCTCCGAACCTTGAGTCGGGGTGGTTTCATCACCGCCTCTGGAAAATGACTTTGGACTGCGGGTGGGGGCACCCGCTTGACTCAAGCAGCGGGAATACGGCGAGAAGTTGCGGTTGCCGAAACTTTGGTGAAGACTGGGCTCCACTTTGAATCTCCCCTCTCCTATCGCCCGTTGGATTGATACCGTGCTACGTGAACAGTTGCTGGAGGGGGAGGATATGCCACGCATTGACTTCCTTCATCCTTCGGGTGAGTCGGCGCTGGCCGGTCCCGATTCGGTGTCGTGGCGCATTTTCCGTAATCCGCTGGCGCTCTACATCGGCGGAGTGACAGCGGTTTTGCTGGAACTCGCCGAGCCGCGGGTGCGCAGCGGGGTTTGGGAATACACCCAATTTCGCACCGATCCGCTACGGCGGATGCGCCGGACGGGACTGGCGGCGATGGCCACGGTCTACGCTGCGCGCTCGGTTTCGGAGGGAATGATAGAAGGCGTCGGGAGGATGCACGGACGCATCTCCGGAACGACGCCTGACGGGCAAGCCTATCGGGCCGATGATCCAGAACTATTGAGATGGGTTCACGCGACCGCGCTGTTCGGTTTTATGGAGGCCTATCACCATTATGTGACGCCGCTTTCTCAGGAAGAGCGCGATGCATTCATCGCCGAAGGGGTGTCGGCGGCACGACTCTACGGAGCCACCGACCCACCCACCTCCGAGTCCGAGATGCGCGAGCTCTTCGAGCAGATGGAGCCTGGCTTGGAGAAGTCCGAGATCATCGACGAATTCCTCCAAATCATGGGGGGGCTTTCGCTCTTTCCGCGGCCCCTGCGTCCCGTGAATCGATGGCTGCTCGCAGCAGCGGTGGGCATCCTGCCGGAGTCCATCACCGAGCGCCTCGGGCTCGAGCAGAGAGCTCGTCTGCCGGGACCGATCCGGGCCATCCTCCGCTGGACGGGCGCGGCGGTGAACCGTCTCCACCTCAAGTCCGCCCCCGCGACGCAGGCCTGCCTTCGCCTCGGCCTACCGGCGGAGTATCTCGTCGAGGGTCAATCCCGCAGAACGAGTCCCAAAAAATGAGCCTTCTCAGCTTATGAAGTGATCGCTGGCTGAAGGATCTTCCAAACCTCATCGGCGACCTTTGGCTGTCGCTCAATTGTCGGATGGATGCCGTCGGGTTGGTTAATTTTTCGGCGATCGACCTCTTTCAGGTTCGAAACAGCGGCTCTAGATCGTCGTCTTTCTTCGCCATCTCCTTGCACACCGCGTCCAGATCTGTTGCCTGTTTCAGTAGCTCCCGGGCTTCCTCGTAATTCTCGGACACGGAAGCGTAGCAAGCCAGATTGTAAATGATGATGGCCTCCTCTGGGTGAGACTTCCGCGCCTCGACTAAGATCTCTTGTGCTGCCTCCACCGACTCCAAGCGCCGCGCGGCATACGCCCAACTGATCCACCACTGGGAGTTCTCAGGTGAACGGCGAGCGAACCGCTCTGCCAACTCACTCATTTCCTGCCACATCGACTGCCGGGAGAGAAGGTCGCAGCGGAGCATCCCAACCACGTCCAGATCTTGGTCGATCGAATCCAGCTCTTCTTGGGCGTCGATGAGTAGCCCGAGTTCCACATAGCCCTGCACCGCCAAAACCTGTCTTGCTACCTGTTCGTCCATTGTATGAACGTAGCGTCCAGTTGATGGAGCCGCCGGTCAAGCACGACGCGAGGAGTCCTGAGAGAGGCGGCCCGTCTTTCGAGCAGGGGGCGAAGGTTCTTCATCCCCGACGGGGATACGGATTTTAGCCCAGGGTTGCCTAAGCAGGGCGGAGGCTACCCTGGGAACTCCGTATTCCGGATATCCCAACCCCTACGGGGTTGCGTCCGTGCCGGAATCAATCCCAGACGTATTTCTCTTCCCAGCTTTGGCCATGAAGTCGCAGAAGCTCCCTGTATTCGTCCTGAAATGTGCTCTTGCGGTGATGTTCCTCCTGATTATCAGCATACCTAGCCACGACAGAAAGCTGGGATTCGGAAACGGAGAAGCAACCGTAACCGGTCTGCCATGAAAAATGCTGGTGGTCGGTCTTTTCCTTCACCCAAAGCGTAGTGTTCCTTTTGGTTTCTTTCACGAAATCAGCCACCGTGACCGTTCGGGAAAGAGTTGTGAGAAGATGGACGTGGTCTTCGGTTCCCCCGATACGGACGGGGAGGCAGTCGAGGGCTTTCGCGCAACCTGCGAGATAGGCATGTGTCTCGTTCCTGAATTCCGGATCGCGGAGGAAAGGAAGGCGGCCTTTCGTGGAATACACCGTGTGAATCAGGATTCGCGACAGGGACTGAGGCATAAGATATCCTGTGATTTTTCAGGCTCGGACGCAACCCCGTTGGGGTTGGGGAATTTTTGGTGCCGTTGTCCCGGGGTAGGCTTCACTACGTTACGCCAACCCCGGGCTAAAATACATAACTCCGTTGGAGTTGAAGGTTTCTGCCCACCACTTTAAGTCACACCCCGAGGAGTCCCGAGAGGGGCGGCCCTAAAAAACAAGCAATCGCAGCTTACTGCGTGATCGCTGGCTGAAGAACCTTCCAGATATTGTCTACGACCTTTGCCTGGCCTTCGGGCGTTGGGTGGGAAGTTCGCCAATGTCACGATGATCGCAGTGCTCGGTGGCCTAGTGCCCTGAAAACCTTAATCTGACGGATGGGGATTTTTAAGGTCTTGAGAAAAAGGCTTCCGATGGTCGCGGAGGTTCAGAAAGCTCGACGCTTTTTCCCAATAGCTGCGTTGCGCGTCGAGTCGTGAATCTCGATTCACTCCCTCCTTGCGCCTTGCTCTTGGAAAAAATCGCCTTCGCCCATCCGTCAGATTAAGGTTTTCAGAACACTAGCGCTAAGCCGGGGAGTCTGTAACCACCCACCGCTGGAGATTCTCCGGGGTGGAAATTGACGGGAAGAAGGAATGGTGGCAGTGGGCGGATTTGAACCGCCGACCAAAGGCTTATGAGTCCTCTGCTCTACCACTGAGCTACACTGCCGATTTCCAGACCGCCATTGGTTTGGCGGGCGGCATGATTAGCCGTATATGCACGGATTTGTCAAACGGAAGATCCCGTTGGGGGAAATTTAGCCCTCATCGGGAGGAGTCATCACGATCACCCGCTCGATACCGTTCTTCGAAAACTCCCCCCAATAGCGCTTCTCCGAGGAAACCGTCTTCGCCCGGCGCTGCTCCTCGCTCATCGCCTCCCAAGCCTTCAGCCCAATGGATTTCATCAGATCCCGGTCGGCGAGACGCACCGTGAGATCGTCCCAGAAACTCTCGTTGCGAAATTCCTCATAGCACTCGTGGTGGAAAAGTTTCTCCTCGACTTCCTTTTTCACCCGGAAGCGTCGGGTTTCCTGGTCAAATTCGATCAGCGCGCCCAGACCATTGTGGGCGGCTTTTTCAAGGATCTTGCTCTCGAACGCCTCATACTCAGAGAGTTTCGCGTTCGCGGAGCCTTTCTGGTTCCACGAAGCCACGTTTGCAGCCAGGCTGAGCATCTCTACAAGCGTCGCAAGCTCCTGTTCCGTGAATCGTATGTGCATTCGGGTCGGATGGAAGCAGGGCGTCGCTCAAAAGGGAACCTCGAACTTCACTATCGCAGCCCTCCCCCGATGGAACCCATCACCTCCTTGAGCAGGCTCACGCCCAACTCGATCAAGTGGCTGAGTTCGGGGAACCGGCTCTCCTTGACGTCCGCAATGTATTCCCCGAACGCGGCGATACGCTCCTTCTGCAGCCTGCGGTTCTCATCCAGGAAATTACGCTATGCCTTGGCATGGCATGGCATCACCGATGCTCAGGTCTTGCGTGGAGATAAATTCGCTACCCTCCCGAAGCCAGAGTCGTGATTTTATCTGGTCTCTTCAGAGCTTGTGAAAAATTTCACAAGCTCCGTTTGCCCTGATCCCGAATGAATGACAGGGTCGTCGCATGGCCAGCAAGCAGACCGTACCGCGCAAGGTGCTCATCATCGGTGGAGGATTCGCGGGGCTCGAGTGCGCGCGCAAGCTCGCCAACAACGACAGCTTCGCGGTGACATTGCTCGACCGGACGAACCACCACCTTTTCCAGCCGCTTCTCTACCAGGTAGCCACCGCTTCGCTGGCCGCGCCGGATATTGCGCGCTCAATCCGCCAGATCCTTTCCGATGCCAAGAACGTCACCGTGCTGATGGATGAGGTGACAGGCATCTCCCCTGTCGAAAAGACCGTCACCGGAAAGTCCGGCGAGGTGTTCCGCTTCGACTACCTCGTGCTCGCGGCAGGGGCGAAAACCGGATTTTTCGGCAACGATCAGTGGGAGAAAAATTCGATGGGGCTGAAATCTCTTGCCGACGCCCAGGGCATACGCCGGAAAATCCTCTCCAACCTCGAGCGTGCGGAGCTCACCAAGGACTACGCCGAGCGTGAACGGCTGATGACCATCGCCATTGTCGGCGGCGGGCCAACCGGGGTCGAACTGGCAGGCGCGTGTGCCGACCTCATCCACCGCTCGCTGAAATCGAATTTCCGCCGCATCGACACCAGCAAGCTGCGAGTGATCCTGATCGAAAACTCGCCCAAGATCCTGGAGCACTACGATCCCGAACAATCCGACTACGCGAAGACCCGCCTCGGCCACCTTGGCGTAGAGGTCCGCAACGAGACCCGCGTGATGGACGTCCAGAAAGGAAAACTCCTCCTCAACGACGGCTCCACCCTAGAAGCGGAGGCCATCGTCTGGGCGGCAGGGATCGCGGCGAACCCGCTGACCAAGGATCTCGGCGTGGAAACCGACCGCTCGGGCCGCGTGACGCCGAACCTCGACCTTTCCATCCCCGGCCATCCCGACATTTTCGTCGCAGGAGATCTGACCAACATGCGCGACAGGAACGATAGCTTCGTCCCCGGTGTCGCACCCGCCGCCACCCAGATGGGCAATCACATTGCGATGCTACTGAAAGAGGAGGTGCGGCTGGAGGCGACGAGATTTGCCGACCGCAAGCACCAGCTGCGACCGCTTTTCAAATACACCGACAAGGGCATGATGGCCATTATCGGCAAGAACGCGGCGGTCATGAAAGTCGGGAACATCACCATGAACGGCTTTTTCGCATGGATCGCGTGGCTGCTCATTCACATCCTCTTCCTCATCGGCTTCCGCAACAAGCTCTCCGTCCTGCTCGGCTGGGCCTACTCCTACATTCACAACAACCCGGAAGCCCGCATCATCGTCAACCCTCCGCAAACGCCGTAGGCGCTATTTCCCGTCAAAAGGTTCGCCATCCCAACGGACTCCGCCAATCATCCCAGACATGGCGACGCGTGTGGTGAACCTTTTCTGGCTCTGGACACTCATCGGGGTGGCCTGGGCGTGGTTCCTGCCGCCACATTTCACTTGGTTTCTCGGAAAAATCCCCGGCACCGGTATCTCGCTCATCTCCGCCGGATTGGGGGTCATCATGCTCGGAATGGGAATGACCCTGAACTTCGGTGATTTCCGCGAGTGCCTGAAAATGCCGCGCTGGACTTTGCTCGGGATCACCGCCCAATTCGTGATCATGCCCTTCATCGGCTGGGGCGTCGCAACGCTCTCCGGGCTGCCGGACCAGTTCAAAATCGGCATCATCCTGGTGAGCTGCTGCCCCGGCGGCACAGCCTCAAACGTCGTCACCTACCTCGCCAAGGGAAACCTCGCGCTCAGCGTGCTGATGACCATGTGCTCGACCTTCCTCGCCGTCTGGCTGACCCCTCTGCTGACCAAGGCCTACGCCTCCGCGATCCTCGATGTGGATGCCTCCGCGATGGTAATTTCCATGGTCACCATCGTCCTGCTCCCCATCATGGGTGGCCTGCTGCTGAACCGCTATCTCGGCAAAAGGCTCGTGGCGGTGAAAGGAATTTCGCCCGCAGTCTCGGTACTTGTCATCGTCCTGATCGTTTCCGCCGTGGTGGGTGCCACCAAGGGTTCCATCATCGAACATTGGAAAACTCTGCTGCCCGCCGTCTTCACGGTCCACGCCCTAGGTTTCGGCCTCGGCTACCTCTGGGCGCGGCTCCTCGGTTTTCCGGAAAAGGAAAGCCGCACCGTCTGCATCGAGGTCGGCATGCAAAACTCCGGCCTCGGCTCCAGCCTCGCAAAAACCCATTTCACCATGCTCGCCGCAGCCCCCTGCGCGATCTCCGCCTTCTTCCACTGCGTCATCGGCAGCATACTCGCCAGCTGGTGGAACCGCCGTGCACTTTCAAAGTCCAAGGTCGAAGGTCCAACGCCGAAAGTCTAACGACCTTCGACTCTTTTTCCCCTTCGAGAAAAAATCAATGCACGGTCGGCTTCAGGACGAACAGCCCGAGGCTGGCCTGGTAGGCGTGGGACATTTTCATCTTCTTGAACTCGTGCCCCGCGCCCCATGAGTCGGTGAAGATGATCTCATCGGTCTGATCGTTGTAGCCGATGATCAACCGCATATGGCCGCCGCCGTTCTGCATATTCACCTGCGGGGTTTCCGGAAAACGACCGAGAAGCAGCGCCCACATAAGCGGCAGACCGTCGTCAACATAGCTGTGGATCTTCTTGCTGAACTTCCTTTCGTCGACGGCCTTGCCGACGTAGTATTCGCCCTTTTTCTTGTCCACCTCGGTGAATTTTCCGGGACCGCCCAGGCCGATGATATCGAGCCGGGTCTTGAAACGGTAGTCGATCCTGTCGAGTTCCTTCGCCATCAGGATGGGATTGGTGCCGGTGGTTGCGTCGGACTCGGTGATCTGGGCGATCTGGTGCATGTCCGCACCGATGCCATAGTATTCGAAGGCGCGCTGAGTGCTGGCGACAACGCAGTAGCCCTTATCGCCCTGGTCGACCATCGGCATGTTGCCGATGAAAACGTCGCCGTTGTCACTTTTCACAAGGTTGTCCGGGAGGTCGCGCAAGCGAACGGCGGCGCCGCCACGGCGATGCGTCATCGACGCGGCGAGCGACCCCTCCGCATCCGGCCTTGCGGCGCGCAGGCGCAGGAACTCGCGGTCACCGCCCTCCATGGCCTTCTCGTTGTGCTCCAGTAGGGCAATGCCGTTTTCCCTAGAATACCAGCTGTAGCCGGCCGTGAGCAGCCCGCTCTGGGGATCTGCGTCCTTGCGGCGCGGCTTGACCGAAAGGATCTTCGCCATGGCTTTTCCGCTGGCCATGAAGCGTGCTGCGAAATCCTCCTCCGTGATATTCTTGACGTCGCCACGGTTGTAGATGGAGAAAGAGATAAGGTTCAGCTTCCCTCCAGCGAAATCGACGATCGCCTCCTGAACCGGAACTTCGCCACCGAACAGGCTGAGATCGATGGTGGTGTTCCCGTAGAGCCTGCGGCCGATCTTCGCTCGGGTGTGATCCTTCGTCAGCCAGACGAACAGGGCGTTCTCCCCGTTGGTGAACTTTTTCGCAAACTCCTCAGGAGTCATCTGCCAGTTTGCAGGAGCCTCGAGCAACGAATCCAACGGACACGGAATCGCCTCCGCATGGGCGGAGGCGGACAACGCAATGAAGGCACAGATCGTAGCGCAGATGTTTTGAAGCATGAGATGTACGTTATCGTCCCCACCATCGGCGCGCAAGGTTCGCGCTACGGCAATTTGTGCCTCAGAAATCCCGCCTGCCCTGCATAGCCCGGATCTGAGGCGCAAAGGCAGATCGATGAGAAAGTTTTTTTAGTAGGAAACCCAAAATCCAATCCTTTGCGCCTCTGCGGCTTTGCGCGAGCCCCTCTTGGCTTGGGGCGCGGATCTTAGCCGTAAGGCTGGATATCTGAAATGGGTTTCCAGTTCATTGAATTTAAAGAATGGCTCGCGCAAAGTCGCTAAGCCGCAAAGGCCGGGACGATGAAGAATTTCGGAATGGGGAAGTCCGGAAAGGAAGACGACTCCAAATATTTCCCAGCTTTTCTCATGAACCTCTCTTCCTTTGCGCCCCTGCGGCTTTTCGCGAGCCCCTCTTGGCTTGGGGCGCGGAGCCGCCAAAGTCGGATTCAGAAATCCCGCCTGCCCTGCAAAGCACGGATCAGAGTCAGCGCGTCGGCATGCTCGAGCCCCCCGCCCGCCGGCAGGCCCTGCGCGATGCGGGTGACTTTCGCCGATTTTCCGCGCAACATGTCGGCGAGGTAGTTCGAGGTGGCCTCGCCCTCAACATCGGCGCCGAGTGCGAGAATGATCTCCATCTGCCCGTCGCTGGCATCCACTCGCCGCATCAGCTCCGGGATATGCAGGTCTTCCGGGGAAACGCGGTCGAGCGGGGAAAGCTTGCCGCCGAGGCAATGGTAACGCCCCTTGAACGCGCCGGAGCGCTCCAGCGGAAGCACATCGGTCGCCTGCTCAATGACGCACAGCAGCGTGTCATCACGCTTCGGATCATCACAGATCCCACAGCCCTCGCGGGTGGCGAAAAATCCGCACACCGGGCATGGGATGATCGTTTCGTGGGCGCAAACGAGCGCTCCGGCAAGCACTGTTGGATCGGCCTTCTTGTGCTGGAGTAACCATACGGCCATCCGTTCCGCACTGCGCGGGCCGATACCAGGCAGCCGTTTCAGCTCATCGACGAGCGCCTTCACAGGGGCGGGGAAATCAGCGCGGGCCATGGCTTGGTCTCTTGGTAGTTGAGGACGGCCTGTCCACCGGGAGGGCATGGTTGGTCGTGTAAAACATCGCGCAGAAACCCGACCATAGGACGGCGACCAATACCACCCCGATCTGAGGCTTGTGGGCAGCAAGGATCATCACCGGCCCCCATGCCACGGTCAGCGCGATGGTGCCGCCCCATACCATGATTCGCCTCCAGGAGCCTGGGATATTCAGGATCACGGCGGGAAGTACGAATGAGACCAAAGCGGCCGAAAGCCAAAGCACGGACGGAGCAAGCGAGAGCGTAGGGGCTGCCATCCCTCCTGGGGTAAACATCCGCTCAACCACGGCATCGAACCGCCCCGTCAACCCGAGGAACTGCAACCCACCCGCCAAGGCCAGCGCCATCGCTGCCGTCGCGAACACGGCCAGGCCGAGGTGCGGGTGGTCGCCTGCCTGAGGTTTTCCGCTCATCCAAGAATTTTCGAAAGCTTTTCCGTATGGCTCAGCGGCGAGGCCTTTTCCAGCACCGCCGCGATCCTGCCATCCGGGCCGATCACGAACGTGCTGCGCTCAATGCCCATGAATTTCTTGCCCATCATCGATTTCTGCACCCAGACACCGTATGCCTCGGCGATTTGCTTATCCTCATCGACGATCAGCGGGTAGGGCAGCCTTTTTTTTGCGATGAATTTCTTATGGCTCACCACTCCGTCCGCGCTGACCCCGTAGACCCGGGCCTTGTCCTTGATCTCGTCCCAATGGTCGCGAAGGGAACATGCCTGGATCGTGCAGCCCGGGGTATTGTCCTTTGGATAGAACACCAGCACCACCGTCTCCCCGCGCAGATCCTCCAGGGAAAGCTCCGACTCCTCCTCCCCGTCCACCACTGTCGCGCGGAAATCCGGTGCCATCTCACCTACCTTTGGTTTCATGGCCAGAAGCATCGCCCCGGCCTGCGCCCAAATCAACCCCCGTTGCACTTCTGAACGCAAAGAGATATTGCGGTTGTCGGGACGCCCCCAATGTCTACTGTCTCAGACAAGCCTCATTCATCACCGAACCTCCCGGATATCTTGCCACGCCTGCTCTCCATCCTGTTGCTCGCCGCGCCCGCGCTCTGCGCCCAGGACGCCACGACGGGCGCGAAGAAAAACCCCGTTTCCCTCCTCCCGGACGGCAGCGTCCTCAAGGGCGTCCTGCTTCCCCGCTACGATGCAGAGCGAAACCTCGTCGGCGACCTCAAGGCGGAGACGATGACACTGATCGATTCCGAGCGCGTCCAGGGCGAGAACGTCCTGATCCGGTTCTTCAACCCCGACCGCAGCCTGCGCGGCAAGGTAGCCTTGAAAAATGCGCTGTTCGATCAGGTAAAATCCCGGCTCTCAGCCAAGGAACTCGTGAAGATCACCACCGACAGGCTCGTTGCCAACGGAACCGGACTTGTCTACGCTTTCCAGAACGGCGAAGGTTTCCTCCGCGGCCCTGCCAACACCTGGATCTCCGCTCCGCCGACCACTGCCATGAACACCAACCCACTCGCCAATGCCGCACTCATCGCCCTGTGCCTCGCGCCCTCCCCGCTGATCGCGGTGCCTCCGGCGTACGTTTCCGATGACGAACTCGCGGCGATCAAGGCGCAAGCCGTTTCCGTTGGACCGGTGACCGAAAAGCTCAACGCATCCGCGCAAACCGCACTCACCGAGGACATCCGCAACGGCGACAAGGCCTCCGCCGCAGCCCTGACCTTCATCGACACCAGCGGCCTGGATGCCGGCACCACGGCTGAGCCTGAAGAGCGAGCAGAAGCCAAGCCTCTTGAGATCAAGCCCGGCCCCGACGACACCCTGATCACCTGCGACGGCGGAATGTATTTCGACGCCGATGAAGGCGTTCTCGTCTATCTCAAAAACGTCACCGTCAAGGATCCACGCTTCGATCTCAAGGGAGCTGACCAACTCAAGGTTTTCTTCGAAAAGAAACCCGAAGATAAAAAGCCCGACAGCAAGAAACCCGACGGCAAGAAGCCGAAAAAAGCCAGCGGCGCGATGACCAACTTCGGCGACGTCAGCAAGCTCATCGCCGAGGGCGCAGTCGTCCTCAACCAGAAATCCGTCGACGGCAAGGAGCCAGTCCAAGCCAGCGGCAGGGTACTGACTTACGACATCCCCACTGGCGAAATCATCATCCATGGCGGCTACCCATGGGTAAAACAAGGCACCTACTTCGCCCGCGCCAAGCAGCCCGACCTCACCCTCCGCCTGCTCAACAGCGGCTCCTTCTCCACCCAGGGAAACTGGGAAATGGGCGGCAACCTCAACCTAAAAGGCAAGTAGCCTGTTTCTTAGGGTTTCCAATTTAAAGTTTAGAGTTTTCCAGCATGACGCACGACCCCGGATCCACCTGCAAAAATACCGATTCCGCCGTCCTTTCCGCCCAGGGATTGCGCAAAACCTACGGCGGCCGAGCCGTCGTCGACGGCGTCTGCATCACCGTCCAGCCGAGGGAAATCGTCGGCCTACTGGGTCCCAACGGTGCGGGGAAGACCACATCCTTCTACATGATCGCCGGCCTCATCCCCGCAGAGGACGGCACGGTCCACCTCAACGGAGAAGACATCTCGAAGCTGCCGATGCACCGTCGCGCCCGCCTCGGTCTTGGCTACCTCCCGCAGGAGGAATCCGTTTTCCGCAAGCTCTCCGTCCTCGATAACCTGCTGGCCATCTTGGAAACCCGCCCCGGCCTCTCTCGCTCCGACCAGAAAGCCCGCGCCCACGATCTGCTCGACCGCTTCGGCATCACCAAGATTTCGAAATCCCTCGCCATCACCCTCTCCGGCGGCGAGAAGCGCCGTCTCGCCATCGCCCGCTCCCTCTGCTCCGATCCCAAGATTCTCATGCTCGACGAACCTTTCGCCGGCATCGACCCCATCGCCGTCGAGGACATCCAGCGCATCGTCCGCGAACTCCGCGAAAAGGACGGCCTCGCCATCCTCATCACCGACCACTCCGTCCGTGAAACCCTCTCCATCACCGACCGCGCCTTCCTCATCCACGACGGCCGCGTCATACTCGAAGGCGCCTCCGACGAACTCGTCGACGACCCGGTCGCCCGCAAATACTACCTCGGCGAGGACTTCAAGATGTGAGGAACGCACGACTCCAGTCGCGCATGTCACTTCTTTGGACCGGCACCCTGCGCGACGGGAGTCGTGCGTTCCTGCATTCGGCAGTCAAATCCATGCTGTGACATGGGACAGGATGTGGTAACACCACTCAGTCCGCGCGAACTTCGCGCCGACCCGCCTGGATGACGTTGAGAAGGTGATTGGCAACCGCCTCCATGTGGTTGTTCAGGTCGATGAAAATCATCTCAGTCTGGACAACGGAGCCTTCCTGCATCCGTTTCGCAGCCGCCTTGTTGTTCTGCTTGCGGAGACGATCCACACGGCTCTCGATCTCGTGAGCGCACTCAAAAGTTTTGCCGTCGATGCCGACGAGTGAGTTTTTCGCAACACCGAGGAGCATTTTCACCTGGGTGCTACTCGCGATGAGCTCGTCGTGCTGGATTTCGGAAAAATCCCGACCCTTCTCGTATTTTCTCTGCACCACCTTCACCATCCGGTAGATGCGGTCGGTGGCCTCCTCCAGTTCTGCGACAACGCGGAGATTCGAGGTGATCTTCGTAGCATTCCCTGAGCCGATCTCATGGGTGGAGCACTGGATCAGATAGGTGGTGATGTCATGCAGCATTTCATCGCATGTGTCCTCCATCTGCTTCAGTTCCGCCACCCGGCTGGAGAGATCCTCATTCGGCAGCTTGAAGACCTCGATCATGCCGTCGAACATCTCGCAAGTTAGGTCCGCCATTTTCCTGATCGCGCTGTCCGCCTCGGCGAGGCTGAGCTCGCCGATGTCCACCAGCGAGCTTCCCATGTAGCGGAGTTTCTCCCGAGCCCCGGCTTTCCCGTCCTTCACCCACCAGGTGACGAACCGCCCGATCTGAGGGATGAACCACACCTGAAGCAGGATGTTGGCGAGGTTGAAGGTGCTGTGGAAAATCGCCGTGGCGAAGGCAATCTCGGACGAGGACATGCCCTTGTTTGCGGAGCGGAGTCCGGCGGGGAGATCCCCGGCCAGCGACCAGACGAGGTTGGTAAACGGATAGAACATCACAAGACACCAGACCACGCCGATGACATTGAAGGAGAAATGGGCGCGGGCCGCTCGCTTGGCATTCGTGCTTGCACCCGTCGAGGCGAGCCACGCGGTGACCGTGGTTCCGATGTTCTCGCCGAGGACGATTGCCGCCGAGCAACGGAATACCCCCATCGGATCGGTCGCCACGTCGCCGAACCAGCCGTTGAGTGCGCAAGTGATGGTGATCGCCATCGCAGCGGAGGAGGACTGCACAAGAAGCGTCAACATGATCCCCGCAGACATGAACAGGAGCACCGAGCCGAAACCGTGGCCGCCGAGCATGTTGATGATGTTCTCGATGGCGTGCGCCGTGCCAGGATCGGTCTGAAGCATGCCCCTCAGATCCGGCACGGAATCCTTGAGCAGCCCCAGCCCGAGGAAAACGAGGCCGAATCCGATGGCGCTCTCACCCCAGTTCCTGGCCTTGTTTTTGCCTACGAAAAACAGCGGGAGGCCGATCCCTATCATCGGCAGGGCGATCTTGGAGACTGAGAATTTGCCGATCAGGGCGACGATCCACGCGGTGATGGTGGTACCGAGATTCGCACCCATGATCACACTGATCGCCTGCATCAAGGTCAGCAGTCCAGCATTCACAAAGGAAATCACGAGAACCGTGGAGGCGGAGGAGGACTGCACCAGCGTGGTCGTGAAAAATCCCGTCACCACACCGCGGAATCGCGTCCCGGTCATTCCGGAGAGCGCCGCACGCATCCTGTCCCCCGCGACCTTCTGCACCCCTTCCGACATGATTTTCATGCCGTAGAGGAAAATCCCGAGCGAACCGAGAACCTGAAGCAATGCGGCGGCGGTTGACCAGATGGAGATCGATGAAAGGAACATTTACGTCACAGATTCGTCACCAATACGTCCTCTGCGACCAGAAAAAAATCACGATTCTGACGATCATTCAAACAGCGTTCCAAACTCTGGTTTTAGAAAATCCCCCTCCCATCCCCCTCCCATCCCCCTCCCATCTGCGACATCTGCGGTTCAAAACTCCCTTGAGTCGGTAACCTGGTTCACTGCCCGACATTAAATCCGGGCGAATACCGCACCTTTCGCCAAGGAGGGGCTGCATTCTGCTGCCCAACAACCCTAGCCATTTCCCAACGCACCGGGCAGCAGAATGCAGCCCCTCCTTGGCGCTCACACGTGCAGATCCCCACGCCCTGCCTGTCACCGACCTCCCGCTCCACGCACCACCAGTCCCTCCGCCTCCGCCAGCTTTGCTTGGCGTTCATCGAAAGTCAGAAAATCGGTGGCCTTGAGCTCAATTGCCGCCGCAACGAGGAGGACATCGTAGGTGCGGTGACCATGGCTGAGTGTGTGCCGGCAGCTGAGTTCCGTGGCCCGGGCGATGGCCTTGGTAGGATTGAAAGGCGAATACACAAGCCTGCCCGCGATGCGCTCGGTTTTGAGCAGAGTCTCAATCAGCGCCGAGGAACCAGGCTCCTTGAAGCCTTGAAACTCCGCCATGCGAGAAGCGTTGAGCAACTCAAGGTCGTTGATCGAGCTGAGACTCAACGGGCAGGAGAGGCCTTTCACCACCGCCACCGCATCGCGGGTATTGCTGTCCGCTCCCAGAAGGGAAAGGAGAAAGCTGGTATCCGCTGCGAGTATCCGAGAGGTGGCCATTGTCTTTATCCGTCGAGATGATCCCAGAGTTCCTTCAACTGCTCCTCCGTCATCGTTTTCTCACCGACCCTGTCTCTCATTACCGCACTCTCGGACCAATCCACAGTCCTTTCGTTTTCCCCAAGCTCCGGCACCAGGCGGGCAACGGATTTGCCGCGCTTCGTAATCACGACTTCCTCCCCTTCCGCGACCCATTCGAGGAGGGTGTTGTAGTGGTTGCGAAGCTCACGGACGGTTGCCGTTTTCATTGTGCTACATTAGTGTGGCACATGCGCAAGTCAAGAGGCTAGTGCCCTGAAAACCTCAGAGGATAGGACGGACACCCATTAAGATCATTCGTCACACCGTGCAGATCTCTACTCCCTGCCTGAGACTGGCGAGTTTGTCTTCGCGTTTGGGAATGAACTCCTGGGCGACGTAGCCTGTGTATCCGGTGGCCACGATGGCTCTCATGATGGCCGGGTAATACAGCTCCTGCGTCTCATCGATCTCGTTGCGGCCTGGCACCCCACCGGTATGGTAGTGGGAGAAATATTCGTGCTTGGCGAGTATGGTCGCGATGACATCGCCCTCCATGACCTGCATGTGGTAGATGTCGTAGAGCAGCTTGAAATTCGGGCTCGCAATCCTATCCACAAGCGCAGTTCCCCACGAGCTGCGGTCGCACATGTAGTCGGGGTGATCGACACGGGAGTTTAGCAGTTCCATCGACAGGGTGATCCCCAGCTTTTCCGCGAGCGGCAGGATGCGCTTGAGCCCGTTTGCGCAATTCTCAATTCCTTGCTCGTCACCCATCCCTTCGCGGTTCCCGGCAAAGCAGATAAGCTGCTTCGCACCGACGGCGGCGCAGTCGTTCAAGGTCTTTTCATAAACCTCCACCAACGCATCGTGATGCTCTGTCCGGTTGAAAGCTTTCTCAATCATGCCGACCTTCACACCATCCTTCGTAGTCGTCGTCGGAAATGTCACCATGGCGCAGGTGAGTCCAAATTTTTCTAAAGTCGCGAAGTCCGATGTTTCCAGTAGTTCGATGGATTGCAACCCGATCTCCTTCGCCGCCGCGCAGAAAGTATCGAGAGGAATATCGTCGTAGCACCAGCGGCAGACGGAGTGGTTGATCCCGGCATTCCCAGCGGCTCCCTCAGATGCGGAGATTCTCTCCCCGAGCGAGGCGGCGGTTGCGGCGATGGCGTTGTTGTCTGCTGATTTTTCCATAAATTTCCTCCTTGGAATCCCGCTCCCGGGATTTCTCTTTGGTGCCCGCAAAACCTGAAGCCGTGAGCGATTCGATGCAAGAGACAAGGCTCATCGATATTACTGCTTAGAAATTTATTTCATATATCTTTACAATTTGAGTTGCCAAGACAACTCAAGCTTTGGTAAACGCGTAGCTATGTTGGAAGCATGGATAGCTGCAAGCCGTGATCGGTTCACCGGAGCCGACTTCAATTTCCTCACCGAAGTGCTCGCCGGAGGGCGGAAACGCAGATGCATGGCCAAGCTCTGGGACGACCCCGACGCACTGCGCGAAATGCTCGACCTCAAGGAAGTCCTCCGCGGCATGCTCGACTCCCCTTCTGCCCTGGGCGTCTCGCCGGATTTCTATTTTTACGTCCTCGTCCGCCATGCATTCATGCAGGCAGATATTCGCTGCCCGGACATCGCTGACTACGTCGCCCGGGTGCTGGCAAAGCGGATCGGCGTCCATGCCGACGATCCGCTCCAAGACATCGCGCGCGGCTACACCCATGCTTCGGATTTCCTCGCGATCATTTCCTCGGCCCAGGGAAAAATGAAATTTCACCTGCAGGTGGCCGCAGGAAACCAGTTCATGGTGCTCACCGGGCTCTTCCCCTCCTTCATCAGCAAGCGCAACGAGCGCTGCGGTGCACCGGATCTCGAGTTCTACGAATCCTTTGCCCGCCGTGCATTCCAGGGAGCCGCCGATAGTCCCCACGCCCGGGGCAACGGCCCGGGGCAACTCATGGGAGCCCTTGCGGAAGTGATGCCGGACGCACGCCGCTCGCTCAACCGCGTCGCCGAGGAATTCGTTTTCCTCGGGGATTAGCGCTCCGCACTGCGGAAGCAAGGCCTCACTCAGCGGAGAAGCTATGAACCATCACATGCCGGTAGGTCTCTCCGGGCTTGAGCACCGAGCTTGGGAAATCGGGCTGGTTCGGAGCATCAGGAAAATTCTCGGTCTCCAGGCAGAGTGCGGAGCGATGAGGGTATGCGGCACCATCCTTGCCGGCTTCGAAGTCTCCCTGGAATTCGGCGGGACTCAGGAAATTTCCGCCGTAAAACTGAACCGCTGGCTGGTTCGTGGAAATCTCCATGACCCTGCCGCTCTTCGGATCCCTCAGCCGCGCAGCGAGGGCGAGGCCGTCCGGCTTCGGCTCGGCCAGCACCCAGCAATGATCGTAGCCTCCGCCCAGCTTCAAGGCTTCGAAAGTTTCACCGACACGCGCGCCGATGGTATGGGGTGAGGTGAAATCCATCGGAGTTCCCGCGACGGGAGCCAGCACGCCTGTCGGTATCAGCCCTGCATCGGTGGGCAGATAGCGATCGGCGAAGAGCGTGAGTTCATGGTCGTTGATCGTGGAGGCCGGATCGCCCGAAAGATTCCAATAGGTGTGGTGGACAAGGTTGAGGACAGTCGGAGCGGTGGTTGTGGCGCTCGCCTCCCAGATGAGTTCGTTTTTCTCCGTAAGCGTGTAGGTCACTGTCGCCGTGAGAGTGCCGGGGTAGCCTTCCTCACCATCGGCAGAAACATATTCGAGTGTGATGCTGTCAGATCCACCCTGCTCAACAACTTTCCACAGGCGTTTGTTGAAACCGGCCTCCCCGCCATGCAGGTGGCACGGGATGTCACCCGGCGAATTGTTCGTGGCGAGCGTGTATTCCTTGCCCTCGAGGCTGAACTTGCCGTCGGCGATCCGGTTGCCGTAGCGACCGACCGACGCCCCGAAATATGGGTTCTTCGCCCCGGCGTAGCCTGCGACGGAATCGTAGCCATGGGTCACGTCAGCGGATTCCCCATCCTTGTCCGGCACTTCGAGCGAGACCAAAGTCGCGCCGAAATCACTGATCTTCGCGACCATCCCCTTGCCGTTGGAAAGGGTGTACAACTGGGCTTGACCGCCATCCGGGAGCTCGCCGAACGATTCCGCCGGTGGAGCCCCGCCTTCAGCGGTATTGGTCTTGGTTGGTTTGCAGGAAATCATGGAAACGATTGCCACCGAAAGGGTTATGGGTCTGATCATGCGGAGCATTCCGAATGTGTATTGGTTTTCCCCCGGAATTGGAAGAAATTTCCAAGTGCCGGGTGTGGTTTTTCTCGGTGTATTTACCTGACGCAGCCCAAGCCATTCAATCATGGTAGGGCTGATCCGGCTCGGTCAGCCCTGATCAAAAACGCAAGCGCTGTATCTCCGGAAAGGGAGTAAATCCACGGACGTTGGGCTGAGACGGTGCCCGGCGCAACTACACTGGCAAAGAAACTGGAAGGAGAGCCGTGAGGGATTCGCGGCGCAGCTCGACTCGATGTTCCGCCATTACTGAGAGGTGCGTCCCTTTGCGAAACCTTTTGCGAAATATCTCAGCAACTGCCCGTATGGCTCCGTGCCGAGAGGCCTTTTCCTCACGGGTGCTTGTTGGGATCGTAGAAGATGCGCACATCCGCCTTCTTTGTCCCGAGAAGTTGCTGAGCACGTTTGAGTGCATCGCGGGTGGAGATGTTCGGGTTCGAGGGCATGGTCAGGAAAATATTGCTCTCGCCCTGGGTACGATCCGCACCTTCCTGCAGTGTCTCAAGGATCCCGGAACGCTTGAGCACCTTGTAGACCTGCTTGGTCGCACCGGAAACGAGAAGATGGAGATCCCTGCGGCGCATGAAATGCACGAGGTCTTCGAGAGCCATCACGCTGGTCGCATCGAGGTGGCGGGCATTCTTCAGCCGCAAGATGATCACCTTGATCGCCGGATCGGCGACGGTGCGCTGGATCTGCGTGCGGAACAGCTCCGAAGCCCCGAAAAACAAATCTCCTTCCACATGGACAATCGAGATTGCAGGGATGGGGCGAGCTCGTTTCTCACCCATTTCCCGCAGCTCGCCGACTTCGTTGAATTCATACTCTGTGAGGTAGGGCTTGCTGGCTTTCCTGAGGAAAAGGGTGATGGAAATCGCCACCCCGATGAAGATCGCAACGTGCAGCGGTGCCAGTAGGGTCGAGCAGAACGTAAGCCCGATCACCACCGCGTCATCGCTCGTTGAGCGCAGGCAGATGCGGATCTGGTGGGCGTTAAAGAGCGAGAAGGAGATCGCGATCACCAGCACCGCCAGCGCAGATTTCGGGATGTAGTCGATGATGTTGAGTCCCGTTTCCCTGGACCATGCGATCAGGATGACGAGTACCAGAGTGAACAGTCCGGAGTAAACGGGGGCGGCCTTGGTCGCCGCGCCGGAGCGGAAATTCAGAGACGAGCGAGTCAGCGAACCCGAAGCCGGCATGCCCCCGGCGATCGACGACCCAAGATTCGCGAAGGCAACGGAAAGCATGTCCTGGTTCACGTCCGACCTGTCCCCTGTCTGCGAGGAAATCGATTTCGCCATCAGGGTGTTCTCCAGCGAGGCGAGGAACGAAATCGCCAGCGCAAGCCCCAACAAAGCGGAGATATCATCGAAAATATCCGGCCGGATCAGGTCGGGCATCGTCGGAATCAACTCAGAGAAGCCGAAGGTGCTGAACGTCGCCTGGCCTGCGAAGGGGCCGATGTCGCCATGGATCAGTGGCCCGAAGATCGCGGAGCCAAGCACGAGCGAGATCGAGAATGCGGGCCACGACTTTTTCCATTTTCGGAACGCAAGGTAGATGAGCAGGGTGACCGCGCCGATCAGCAGCGGCACCCAGTCGGTGTGGATCAGCGACTTGATCAGCTCCCAGATCAACCCGAAGAAGGTCGCCGTTTTCTCCGGATCGACGAAGTCGCCGAGACCGAGCAGTGGCTTCATCTGGTTGCCGATGATCAGCACCGCCGCCCCCGCCATGTAGCCGACGAGCACGCTGCGCGAAACATACTGGAGCAGGTCCGCGACCTTGATTATCGCCCCGAGCATCGAGCACAGCGCGATGAGCAGCACCAGCAGCGGCAACAGCTGCGGGATGCGCAATTGCAGCTCGGGATTCACCGAGAAAAAGCTAAACAGCATGAAAGCCGTCGCGTTCGTCGGGCCGAGAACATTGAAGCGCGAACTTGCGAAAAACGGTGCGACCATCGCTGCCACCGCAGAGCAGACCACGCCGTAGATCACATCCAGACCGGCGATGGCCGCGTAGGCGATCGCCTGCGGAAGCGCCAGCAGGGTCACGTTCAGAGCAGACCTCAGATCCGCGCCGAGCTTCGGCTTCGAATAGGCGGAGAACGGGCCGATGCGCGGTACGAAGTCGATTTTCTCCGTAGCGAAATATTCCCGAGTGTTGCGGGACGCTTTTCTGATGAAATGGCCGAGACTCATGCAGTAAGGTTCGTTCTACCTGAATCTCGCCCGCCTGAACAGGTACAAGCCCAGCAGACAGCACACTATGTTCGGTCCCCACAGGCCGAGGGTGGCGATCGCATCGGTTTCGAATTCTTCCGCGACGACGGTGAACAGGAAATAGACCATCCCGATCACGATGCTAAGAACCAGCCCGCTGGAGGTATCCTTGCGGCGCGACTTGATCCCGAGAGGCACTGCGACGCAGGCGAACGCAAGGCAGGCCAGCGAGAACGTGTAGCGCTTGGTGATCTCCGCGCTGAACTCCACCCGCTTTTCCTGCGGGAGATCAGGATTCTCACGTAGGTAACTGCGGATCTCGGAGTTCGTCATCGAGCCGGACCGGGCCTTGCGGTTGCGTGTCGACCCGAAATCGAACAGCCACGGCTCCGCCTCCTGAGCGAAGGCGAACTCCGACATCTCGCCCTCCTGTTTCGTCTCGATGAAGGCGTCCTGGAGTTTCAGTCTCAGTTGCTTTTTCTCCTCATCGACTACCAGCGAAACCTTTCCCGCATGGACATACGCCTCCGCACCGACCGGCTCGCCGTCGTCGTCGTTGGAAACCTGATAGAGGTGGAAACCGTTGAGGGAATCCCCATCTCGCTCCTCCACAAACACCTTCTGGTTCTCGAACCTCGACTGGACGATACCGGGATCCAGCAGCGAACGCGGATCGCGCTTCACCTGCTCATACACAAGCTCTTGGAGCGAGGCGGTCGCCAGCGGCACCACGTTCACATTGATCCAGAGGCAGACCCCGGAAAGTGCCGCCCCCACCGCGAAAACCGGCAGCGAAAGCCGCGTCAGGCTGATCCCCGCGACCCGGAAGCCGGTGATCTCATGCTCCCCGGACATCCGCCCGAAAACCAGCAGCACCGCAGAAAGGAAGCCCCACGGGATCGTGAACATCAGCGAATACGGAACCACGTTCACCACGAACCGCAGCACCAACCCGATGGGGGCACCCTGCTCCACCAGCAGCGGGCGGATCTGCTTGAATAGGTTCCCCATCACCAGCACCACGCTCAGCACCACGATCGCATACAGCGTCACGACAATCACCTGCCTGGCAATGTACCGATCCGAAATGCGCATGGCAGAGACTCACGATCCACAGCGCAAGTTGCAAGTTGCAAGATGCTCCGATACCGGAGTTGTGATTTTACGGTTTGAAAAACGGGATTCCGCCCTAGCCTGCGGGCGTGCCCGCCGTGCTAATTATCGAAACCTCCACCAATGCGGCGTCCGTCGCGCTTGCGGTCGATGGGGAGATTGTGGTGGAGAAGGGCTTTGTCAGCGACAGGCGGCACAACGCCCTGCTGTTCACGCCACTCGCCGAGATCCTGGAAATCCAGGGCAGCCGGTCATTTGACGCCGTCCTCGTCGGCAGTGGCCCCGGCAGCTACAGCGGGACGCGAGTGGGTATCGCCGCCGCGCAGGGAGCCGCCCTTGTCGCTGGCTGCAAGGCGGTGGCCGTCCCATCCATACTCGCCACACCCGAAGCACTTTCCGGAGAGCCCTGCCTCGCCGTCGGGGACGCCCGCCGGGGCTCTTTCTGGCTGGCGAAGATCAAAGGAGGAGAACTGCTCGACGAGCCGAACCTGACCGACAAGATAGGTTTCGAATCCGCCCTGGAAACCGCAAAGGCGAACGAAACCACCGTTTTCTGCATGGATCACATCCGCGGCATGGAGATCCCTTTCTCCAGCCCCACCGCAGCCGGTCTCTGGCAGGCATGGCAGGCTGCCGATCCGCAGAATCGGGCGATCTGGGCAGGCAAAAAGCCGCAGCCGATCTACCTTGCGCCGCCCCACATCACGCCCTCGAAGAAAGAGGTATTCGGAAACGCGGCGCGAGCGTAAATCCATCTGCAAGCATGGTTTCATCGCCTTGATGGAAAAGTATTATGAACCGCGAAGACGGGGTGCAACGGATCGTGACTCTTCCCTGGACTGCGGAAGCCTGAATAAGCTAGGGGAATCAGACGCTCAACCTTCTGGGTAAAGGATAAAGACCACCTTTGAAGCGCACAAGTGATTGAACCTTTGCGAACTTTGCCTCCTTCTGTAAAAAAATCATTTCGGTTTTTTGGATCAAGCGGCAAGGATTCCGCCAAACGAATGAATTGGCCACGTCACTTTGCCTCTTGGCGTATTGGCGGTTCAATCATTCCGGAAAGGACAGGCATTCGCATGCTTCATGTGCCTGATTGCCCGAAGAAGTGGCGGATTCTGTGCACCAGCGATGACGGATCGCCCGCCGCACCCACCGGGCTTTTCGGAGACTCCGGCTCGGCTCGGTGAAGACATTCCTCCCAATTCTTTTTCCGCGCCTCTAGCACTGCCCCGATGCTATCCACCAGCTCCGGCCTCTCCGACATCAGCGGCGAGAGGTGCGCCTTGGTGATCTCCAGCACCATCACATCGCCGACGGCGCGGACGGTCGCGCTACGCGACTCACCGGTAACCAATGACATTTCTCCGAAAGAAGTGCCTGCGGGAAGTGTCGCCAACACCACCCGCGGCCCCTGGGCGGTCTTGCCGATCACCTCGACGCCGCCCTCCAGGATGAGGAACATGGAATCGCCGGACTCGCCGCGGGTGACCAGCGCCTCCCTCGGCCCGAACACCTGGAAGCGCCCCTCGGCAACGAGACTTTCCGCCTCCTGCTCGCTCAGGCAGCTGAGCATCCCGCCGCCCCTGAGTGTTATCGCGGCGTTCTTCCGTGCGGACACAAGCGACGGCGGCACATTTGACTTGCGGACATCGAGGCTGCGGATCGGGAACGGGATGCGCATTTCGCGGCGACCCAGCTCATACCAGAGCGCGGTGCGGATCTCGTCGCAGGCGACGTTGTAGAGCCTTGCGTGGCGCATCCAGAAGCGCAGCTCATAGGTGATCGATGAATCGCCGAAATCCCGAGTAAAGACCACCGGGGCAGGGTTTTCCAGCACCCCCTGGGCATTTTTCGCGACCTTGATGAGCACTTCTTTGGCTAGAGCCGGAGGGGTGTCGTAGTCCAAGCCCACCCGAAGCCTCACGCCGTGCTCCGACCCGGGGTGGTTGAGGTTCACGATGCGGTTCTTAACGATGTCGCTGTTCGGGATCTCGTAGGATATTCGGTCATTGTCGATGAGCCGGGTGGAGCGCCAGTTGATCTCGGCCACCTCCGCCCGCTTGCCGTCCTCGCCGAGCAGCAGCCAATCCCCCACCTTGTAGGCGCTGGTCATGTGGATGCTGAAACCGGCGATCACGTTCGCCAGGAGATCCTGCATCGCGAAACCGACGATCACCGCCGCGATCCCGGAGGTCGCCACCAGTCCGGTCAGCTCCAGCCCGTATCCCCATTTCAGTATCGCCGCTCCTACTCCGAGCACGATCATTACCCCACCGAGCTGCCGCAGGATGATGGGCATCGCCACCTTCCGCCGCGTTTCCAGCCAGCCGACGGTCACACCGCGGTCGAACATCACCCATCCGAAAAGCGCCCCGCAGAAAACCAGCACCGCTCCGAGATGCCCCATCCATACCTCATCCTGATAAAACACCCGGCCACCCACCCAGAGACCCAGCGCGATTGCGAAAGCCTGCAACGAGATACCCGGCGGCTTGTCCGCTTTTTTCCAAACGAACCGGAAGCCAAGCCAGACGATAAGCCAGATCGCCACCGCCAATCCAACCGCCTCCGCCGCCTGTGCATCAAATCCCATCACCCGACACCTAACCAAATCGCCGCCCCTTGTCACGCAGGCAGTAAAGATGGGTGTGATTTGTATCGGTGTATTCGCCTGACGCAGCCCAAGCCATTCAATCATGGTACAATCATGGTAGGGCTGATCCGGCTCGGTCAGCCCTGATCAAAAAACGGAGGCGGCGTATCTCAGGAAAGGGAGTGAAGACACGGCAAGACACGGCAAGACACGGCATTTCCCCCGGGATCTCACTTCCGTGTGGGTGAGGCGGGTTGCTAGATTTTTAAAGTGGGCTGACCGAGCCGGATCAGCCCTACCGGGTGCGAAACACCGATTAAAATCACACCCCGCCAAGTATGACCGGAGTCTAAGCCGAAGACTTCCGCGCGCTCAGATCCGCTTGGCGTTGCGGCCTTCGTCGATGAGCTTCCAGAAATGCTTCGAGTTCGCCAAGGCCTCGTCTTCCCCCAGCGGCATTTTTGAGCGGAATAGGAAATCGGAGAACGTCCCCTTGTGGAGGACGCGGTGGACGATGACAGAGCCGTCCTTGACCTCGAAATAGAAGCGGTAGTCCTTCGCCCGGAAGCGGTAGAAGACATGCCCGTCCCGCTCGAACCTGCCGAACCTGTCGCTGCCGATGTCATTGAGATCGTTTTCCGTGACCCGGAACTCCTCCAGCAACTCCAGCTGCTCGAGGATATCCAAGGCGGAAATCTCCGCCGCGCTGATCTCATTGAAAACAATCTGGAACACCCAAAGAATCTAAGCAGGTCGCTCACCTGCGGGAAACAAAAAACCGGTGACAGGGGCGGCGGAGGCTTGAAATTCGTATCCGTATTGGAAAACCGGGGCGGTCTTTTTGTCTGCTGGGGCCGGATTCGCGTCAATCTCCCCCGCAATACGAATCCCCACCGGCGCGAAGACAGGACTCTTCCTTGATGTTTAGGGTTTAAAATTTAGAGTTCCCCCCATGCGTTGCTTCTATTCCCAAGCCCTTGAACTTGAGCTCCCCAGCGGGCACCCGTTCCCGATGGACAAGTTCCGCATTTCCAAGGACATGCTGCTTGGGGAAAATATCCTGCGCCCCGAGGAGATCACCGAGGTGAAATCCGCCGATTTTCACCAGATCCTCCGCGTCCACGACCGCGCCTACATCGAGAAAATCCAATCCGCCGCCTTGGGTCGCAAGGAGCAGATCCTGCTCGGCCTGCCCGCCTGCCCCAACCTATTCGCGCGCTCCGCCACCGAAGTGGAGGCCACCCGCCTCGCCTGCAACGCAGCACTCACCGAGGGCGTTGGCGTCTGCCTTGCCGGCGGCACCCACCATGCCTTCAGCGGGCACGGAGAGGGCTACTGCGTTTTTAACGACATCGCCATCGCGATCCGAGATCTCCAGGACAAACAGCCGAACATCAAGGTCATGGTCGTCGACACCGACGCCCACCAAGGCAACGGAACCGCCTCCATACTCGGCGACGACCCGCGCGTTTTCACCTACTCCATCCACGTCGGCAAAAACTACCCGACTAAAAAGATCGCCTCGACCCTCGATGTAGAGACGGTTCGCTACGTGGAGGGCGAGATGTATCTCCAGCAGCTTTTTAAAACACTCGCCGACTCGCTCGACAAATTCTCCCCGAATCTCGTGATCTGGATTTCCGGTGCGGACAACCACCGCAACGATCGCTTCGGCCAGATGCACCTTTCTCTCAAGGAAATCCAGCGCCGTGACGAGGTGCTGCTGCGCGCGATGATCAAAAACCGCATCCCCGTCGCCATCCTCTACGGCGGCGGCTACAACCGGCAGCCGGAGTTCACCGCAAAGCTCCACCGCAACACCATCGCCACCGCGAAACGCCTCGCTGCGGAATACCGGGGGCTTTGAAGAGGAGGGGGTGAGGAAGGGAGAGGGAGAGGGGGGAATTTCATTATCGCGCCACTCCCCCACTCCCCCACTCCCCTTCGGCCATGGCGGGGACTACGGCACTCAGGCATGGATTGGCCCTGCAAAAGGCCGCTACACGGTGATGATGGTGCAACTTACGAACTTCGATAATGGCGACGCCTCGGACACCCGCAGATAGCTCCAGGAGGTCACGGCGGAATGATGATCGTCCAAAAATCTTGACAGCCCGGCTATTTCCGCCATTTTCCCCGCCCCGCGCGTTGGTACGTGCGGCAACCAGAACACTCCCATGAAAAAGGATCTCCATCCCAAATACAATCCCGTCGTCTTCGTCGACATGACCACGGGCACACGTTTCGTCACGAAATCCACCAAGACCTCCGAGAAGAAGGAAGTCATCGACGGTGTCGAGCATTCCGTGATCTCCGCAGGCATCACCTCGGACTCCCACCCCTTCTTCACCGGACTCGCGCAGTTCGTCGATACCGAAGGCCGCATCGACAAGTTCCAAAAGCGTTTTGGCGCAGTCCGCCGCGTCGGCAAGCCCAAGGTTGGCTAAGCCCCGAACGGATCAATATCCGTTCCTCTCAAAAAACGGCGACCTCAAAAGGGTCGCCGTTTTTTCGTATGAACCCGACAGAAGTTCTCGCGCAAAGCCGCTAAGCCGCAAAGTTTTGGATTTCAGAACCCAAAAAATCTATTTTCTGTAGCCCGGCTTTGCTCGATTTCTTCTTAGAATTCAATAATCCAGCAAACCCATTTTCATAAGACCAGCTTTGCGCCTTAGCGACTTTGCGCGAGACCGCTTCTCTTTCTTCATTGAAGTTTGAGCTTTAAAATTTGAAGTTTCCGCGTGCTCGCAAAACGAATCATCCCCTGCCTCGACGTAACCAACGGCCGCGTGGTCAAAGGCGTCAATTTCGTCGATCTCATCGATGCGGGGGATCCCGTGGAGTGCGCCATCGCCTACAACGAGCAGGAGGCCGACGAACTGGTTTTCCTCGATATCACCGCCTCCTCAGACGCCCGCGAGACGATGGTCGATGTCGTCCGCCGCACTGCAGAGAAATGTTTCATCCCACTCACCGTCGGCGGCGGCATCCGTTCAGTGGACAACATGCGCACCATGCTCCTCGCCGGAGCGGACAAAGTCGGGATCAACACCGCCGCCGTCAACAACCCCGGCCTCGTCGATGAGGGAGCGAAAGCTTTTGGCAACCAGTGTATCGTCGTCGCCATCGATGCAAAACGCGAGGCTCCAGGGAAATGGGGAGTCTACACCCACGGCGGCCGCACCCCCGTCGGCCTCGATGCCGTGGAGTGGGCGAAGGAAGTCTGGAGGCGCGGCGCGGGCGAGATCCTGCTGACCTCCATGGACGCCGATGGCACCCAGGCCGGCTACGATTGCGAACTCACCGCTGCCATCTCCTCCGCCATCGGCATCCCCGTCATCGCCTCCGGTGGTGCGGGAAACCTCGACCACATGGTCGAGGTACTCGAAAAAGGCCAGGCCGACGCCGTCCTCGCCGCCTCCATCTTCCACTTCGGCATGCACACCGTCGGAGAGGCCAAGGAGCACTTCGCGAAAAACGGTGTCCCGGTCAGGCCGAGCTTCAAGCACGCGTGAATCCACCCCTCCATAAAATTTGATACGAACTCTTCCGCCGGAGGCTTTGGACTGCTGGGATTCTTCATTCCCAGCCCTCGGAGGAAAGCGTCGTTCATCCAGCTTGGCTCATGGCTACCGGGGTTCCCCGTTTCATCATCCTCACTCCAATAGCTGAGGCTAGGAACCACCGCCGTCCTGAGCCTGCGCCGCTTCGATGCCGTCCTTGCCGCCGACCCGCTTTCATGTAGATTATTGGCGTGAGAACCTTGGATACCTGCGCCAACCCCGGATTGATCCTTTCCTTCGATTTCGACGGAACTCTGCATGACCCTGCGGAAAAACCGCCGGTTCCGGCCTCGTTTTTCGAGACCATCCTCGACCTCCGTCAGACGAAAGGCGCGGTCTGGGGCATCAACACCGGACGCTCCATGCAGCACGTGCTCGAGGGGTTTATTGAGAGTAATTTCCCGTTCCTTCCGGACTGGGTGGTGGCGCGGGAGCGGGAGATCCATTTTCCCAATACCTTCGGACGCTTCGCGGCGCACAGGGAATGGAACGACCGCTGCGAAAAGGAGATCCACAAGCTTTTCAAGAGGTCGAAGAAGACACTCAAGGCAGTCCGCAAGGAGGTGGAGGAGCACACCGGGGCGCAATACATCGAGATGCACGGCGAGCCCGCCGGGCTGATCTCGCGCACCGAGGAGGAGATGGAATGGATCGTGGAGCGCATCACCCCGCTCATCGCCGCGATCCCGGATCTCGGCTGGCAGCGGAACTCGATCTACCTGCGCTTCGGCCACCGCAACTACCAGAAAGGCAGCACACTCTCCGAGGTCGCGCGCCTCTTCGAGCTGGACACCGCACGCACCTTCGCCGCCGGCGACAGCCACAACGATATCGAGATGCTCTCCCCGGAGCACTCCGGATACGCCGCCTGCCCAGCCAACGCCGTCGCCGCGATCCGCGAACTGGTCGCCGCACGCGGCGGACTGGTCACCACCGCCGCCCACGGGCAAGGCATTGTCGAAGCGCTGAGGAAGACCTTTCCGTGATCCTCACGAACCGGTTTCGGTCTCAGCAAGCTCCTCGTCGGCGGCGGGTTTTCCGTTCGGGTAGCGCCACCAGACCCATGCCTTCCCTAGGTGTATACGGATGTCCTCCGCAGCGAGGTATGCGGATGGGATAAGGTAGAGGGTGATAACAGTGGCGAAAAGGATACCGAAGGCCAGTGAGGTAGCCATGGGGATGAGCAGCTGCGCCTGCAGGGAGCGATCAAAGAGCAGTGGCAGCAGCCCGGCGAAGGTGGTGGCGGAGGTCAGGAAAATCGGACGGAAACGGCGCGTGCCGGACTGGATCACCGCCTCGCGCAAATCCATCCCCGCGCGGACTTTCTGATTGATGAAATCGACCATCACCAACGAGTCGTTCACCACCACTCCAGCGAGAGCCAGGATGCCGAAAATCGAAAGGTAGGACGGTGTGATGTCCATGATGAGATGCCCGAAGAGTGCGCCGATTGCGCCGAAGGGCACAGCGAGCATGACGAAGATCGGCTGATAGAGGGAGCGGAACGGGATTGCGAGCAGGGCGTAGAGGGCAAAAAACAGGGCCAGTCCGCCGTAAATCGAGCGAGTTTTCGTTTCCTCATGGTCGGCGACGTATCCCGTGTAGCGCCATGAAAGATCGTGGTGGGGGTTGAGGACGCGATCCAGCTCCGGACCGAGTGTGCGGGAGATGGCAACGATGTCCACGTCCTCATCGACAGGCGTGGCATGGACATCGATGACCCGCGCGCCGGCCACACGCTCGATGCGGGAGCGAGCCTTGACGAACTCTGCGGTGGCGACCGTCGGGAAAGGAGCCTCGCCGCCGGAGGGGGTGCGGATGCGGAGCTGATCCAGGGTGGCGAGGCTTTCCCTCATTTCAAGGGGCATACGTATCATCACCCGGATATCGTCCCGCCCGCGCTGGATTCGTTGCGCCTGCTCCCCGAAAAACGCCGCCCGCACCTGGCGGGAGAGATCGAGCTGAGTGAGCCCGATCGCCTCGCCCTCGGGACGAATCGTAATAATCATCTCGTCGTTCGTGCCTCCCGAGCTGGCCCAGGCGCTTTTGATCCCATCGTAGGACTCCAGCAATGCAACGACATCGCGGACCACCTGGTCCTTGCCTTCCATGTCGGGGCCGCGGATCTCGACACTGAGCGACTCCACCTCATTGTCGGAACCCATGCCAAAGCCCCTATCGCCGGACACGTAGAATTTATGGACGTCAGGCATCTTTCCGACGAGCTCGGTCCAGCGAGCCGCGATTACGGAATTCTTCGGTCCCGGGGTGCTGCGTTTACCGGGATCGGTGACTCCGATGATGAGATGGCCCGTGTTCGGATCCACTCCGCCGCCGTGGGCATGTCCACCGGAGCTAGTGAGCACATCGGTGATGAGCGACTCGCCAGTGCCGGGATCTGTGAATTCTCTTTTCAGCTGCGGCAGGAACGAGGCGACATAACGAGTACGCACATCCGTCTCCGCAACCTGGGCGTCGGCGGGCATGCGAACCACCGCCACAATGCGGTTCCTGTCGATGGACGGCATATTGACGAAGCCCATTTTTCCGGAGGTGAAATACCCGACCGAAGCCATCCCCACAGCGAGGAAAAGCGAGAGGGTGATATAACGGTGGCGGGTGGCGAGGCGGAGCGATGGACCGTAGAATCTTTCGACAAAGCGCTCCAGGCTGTCGGCGATGCGTTTCTGAAAGCGTTCGAAAACATTGAACCGTTTCCTGTGAACCTTGACGTGCTTGAGGTGGCAGGGCAGTGCGAGTTTCGACTCGATGAGGGAGAAGATCAAGACGGCGGCGACGATGGGTGGAATCTGTTTTGTAAAAGTGCCGTAGTAGCCATCGAAAAACATCAGCGGCACAAAGGCGACGATGGTGGTCAGGACGCCGAAGGTGACCGGAGTGGCGATCTCGATAGTGCCCTCGGTGGCGGCCTCCAGGGGATCCCCGCCCTCGCGCAGCTTGGTGTAAACGTTCTCGGCGGTGACGATCGCATCGTCCACAACAAGCCCGATGACGATGATGAAACCGAAGATCGACATCACATTCGCGGTGAGGCCGAACCACGGCATGACAATGAAACCGCCCGCGAATGCGACCGGGATACCCAGCACCACCCAGAAAGCCAGCATGGGGCGGAGGAACAGGCCTAACACGATAAGCACCAGCAGGCCACCCTGGAGCAAGGAGGTCACAAGTGTGCCTAGGCGGCCTTTTAGTTCCTCGGAGGAATCGTCCCAAACGGATATGGAGACTCCCTCCGGAAAACGCTCGGGAGTCGAGTCGACATAGCGTTTTACGCTTGAGGCGATCTCCAGGGCGTTCTCATCGCCGAGGCGGAGCACCTCGACGAGCAGGCAGGGCTTGCCGTTGAAACGCATGATTCTCCGGGACTCCTCGAAACCGTCTAAAATACTGGCCACATCCCCCAGCTTCACCTCGGAACCCTGCCTGTTGGTGATGACGATTTTCTCGAAATCGGCGCGGGTGTATGCCTGCCCCTTGGAACGGATGCTCAGCGAACCCTCGTCGGTCTGGATGCGCCCTGCGGGAAGATCCATCGAGGACTTGCGTATCGCCGCGCTCAGATCCGCAAAGGTCAGCCCGAAATCCCTCAGCCTGCGCGGATCCGCCTCCACTGCGATCTCCAGCGGCGAGATCCCCAGCACGTTCGCCTGCGAGATACCTTTCAGCGCGATGAGATCATCGCGCACCACCCGCGCCGCCCGCAGCAGATCCGCCTCCTCCATTTCCCCATACACCGCGACCTTGATCACATCGAACCACCGGCTACTGTCCGGAATGAAAATGTTCGGCGGCTCGATCTCAGGCGGGAAGCTGCTGATACGCTCCACCCGGGTTTTCACCTCCTCAAGGAGCGACTTGAGGTTGCGCTTGGACTCGGCATAAACCAAGACGCGAGCAAATCCGTCAGCTGCACGGGACTCGACCGTATCGATCCCGGAAAGCCCCTCCAGCGCAGCCTCGATGGGCAGGACGACCGCCTTCTCCACATCCGCAGGGCTGCCTCCGCGGTATTGCACGGTGATAAAGATCATCTCCCTGCTGAACGAAGGCTGCACCTCAAGGGGGACCTTTTCCACAGCCGACCAAGCACCCCAGGCAAGAATACCAAAGAGCAGAAAATTGGCGGCGATGTCGTTTTTTGCGAACCAGCGGATCATGGTGTGGGTGAAATTCTAACTTCTAAACTCCAAATCTCAAACATGGAGCCAGGCAAGAGGGATCAAACGTATGTCGGCGGCGGAATCTTGCAAAGCGTGAGTCGATGTCGTCATTCGGTCAGGTGCGTCATCATAGCGAATTTCGGTCTAGCGCTTTCATTTCCAACGCGCTGCGCAAGCCGTCGCTCGGGATATCCGAAGAAGGGATCGACGCCTTCCTCGAACTCTGCGGAAATGTCACCGTCCTGCCCGTCACCCGCGAACTTCTGCTCCGTGCTACAAGCATACGCCGCCGCTACCGGGTTTCGCATTGGGACTCCACAATTCTTGCCGCCGCACAGGAACTCCGTTGCCGCACCCTCCACTCGGAGGATCTCAGCCACGGACAGAACTTCGACGGCGTGCGCGGCGTTGATCCGTTCCGATAAATCCGGCTCTCAGATGTAGAACATCGGATCCGAGGGTGGGCTGGAGAAGGATTCCAAGGTAACGGCGTCGAGATCACCGGCAAGTTTCGTGGAAACGGTTTCCCAAGCACGGCGGACAGCGGAGCCGGATTGCCCCTGCTCGAGGGCGGTGTTCTGGAGCTGGGAGGGCTCCACGGCATCCACCACCTGGCGGAGGGTGATATTTTCCGCAGGCCGGGAAAGGATGTATCCGCCGCTGGCACCGCGGCGGGAGTCGATGATGCCCGCCCGGCGGAGATCGTTGAGGATCTGCACCAAAAAGTTCGCGGAGACAGCTTCGCGTTGCGCTAGGTCGTCAAGCCGGGTAAGAGTCTTGCCGTCATAGGACTTCGCGAGCTGCACTAGGGCGCGGCAGGCATATTCTAATTTTTGAGAAATCTTCATGAACGAAAACGGACAAACCGGTGTGGTAGAGGGTGGAATGAAGTTGTGCAGGGGGGAAGCCGCGAATTTGGAAAACCTCTGGACCAAGCTGCGCTCGGAGGCGGAAAAGCTGCACGAAGAGGAGGCGCGGCTGCGGCATCTCGTCGATGACGTGGTGCTTTCTCGGGGCAGCTTTGCGGAATCGCTTGCCGCTCGCCTAGGCAGGCGACTGGCGCGCGAGGACATGCCGCGAGAGATGATCGAGCCGCTCATATCCGAAATTATTTCCGCGGACGAACACATCGCCCACGCCTGCAGCCGCGATTTATTGGCGATATTCGAGCGCGATCCGGCGTGCTTTTCCCCGCTCGAGCCGCTGCTCTTTTTAAAGGGCTTCATGGCACTGAGCACTTACCGGGTGAGCAACCGACTCTGGCTCGACGGGCGCCGCTGGCTGGCACTCTATATCCAGAGCGTTTCCTCCGAGGTTTTCTCCACGGACATCCATCCGGCGGCGAGAATCGGCTGCGGGATACTGCTGGACCACGCGACCTCCTTCGTCGTCGGCGAAACGGCGATCATCGAGGACGATGTCTCCATCCTTCACGAGGTCACGCTCGGGGGAACCGGCAAGGCAACCGGCGACCGCCACCCGATCATCCGTTCCGGCGTGCTGATCGGTGCGGGTGCAAAGATCCTCGGACGTGTCGAGATCGGCACCCATGCAAAGGTCGGAGCCGGCAGCGTTGTATTGAATGACGTGCCACCGCACACGACCGTCGCGGGGGTTCCTGCGGTGGTCGTCGGCGAGGCGAGAGAGACGAACCCAGCTATGGAGATGGACCAGCATCTCGATTGCCTCGGCGGAGGCATCTGAAGCCATGAGTATGCCGGAACCCATGGGCGAGCCGACGAAGCGGCAGTGGATGGGTTACTGGAGCATGATCGTCCAGCAGACGCAGAACGCGTTCAACGACAAGGCCGCGCAATTCATTCTGATCCCGCTGGGCGGGGCGGTCGGCTACTCCGTTGAATCCGCTGCCGGGCTGATGATCGCGCTGCCATTCGTCCTCTTCGCCCCGCTGGCGGGGTGGATGAGCGACCGTTTTTCGAAACGCAACGTCATCGTCGGTGCGGCCATCGCACAGGTCGCCATCCTCACGCTGATCTGCGCGGGGGTGTTCCTGCACAGGATGCCGATGATACTGGCAGGCTTTTTCCTACTCGCGGTGCAGTCGGCGTTTTTCAGCCCGGCGAAGATCGGGATCAACAAGGAACTCGTCGGCTCCAAGCATCTCGGATTCGCCGCAGGGGTCCAGCAGATGATGGCCATGCTGGCCATTCTTGCCGGCCAAATCGTGGCTGGCTGGTGGTTCGACCATCGCTACATCGCCCTCGGATCGGTCAAGGAAAAGGCATGGGATGCTGCGTTCGTTCCGCTGGTAATCCTCGCATGCTGCTCGGTTCCGGCGGTGCTGATGGCGATCTCGATCCCGAAAGTGCCCTCGCACGGCAGGGAAAGGCTTTCCGGGAAAATTCTATTCAGCCATTTCAAGGATCTCGGGGAATTGTGGAAGGATGCCGGCCTGCGCCGCGCCTCGTTCGGAGTCGCCTATTTCTGGGGCTTCGCGGCGTTCATCAATCTCTGGTCCGTCAAGGTCGCGAAATCACTGACCCACGGCGGCGAGGGCTTCGGCACACTCTCTTCGATGTTCATGGCGGCCGCCTCGCTGGGGATGGCCGTGGGCTTCGGCTTCGCATCATGGCTGCTGCGCAAACGCATCGAGCTCGGCTGGGTGCCGCTCGCCGGGATGATGATGACGGTGTCAGCCCTAGTGCTCGCCTTCCTACCCGCCGGGAGCTGGCCGTTTCTGATCTGCCTCGGCTTGCTCGCGTTTTCCGCCGCGCTTTTCCTCTCCCCCCTCAACGCGTGGATGCAGGATCGCTACCCCGCCGACAAGCGCGGCGAACTCCAGTCCGCGGTGAACCTCCAGGACTGTTTCGGCGGGATCCTTGCGGTGGCCTCCATCGAAGCAATGATCCTGCTGGCGCGGGCGCTCGGAATGACGGAACTCGCCGGCTTCCGGATGCAGATGCTCGTCATCGGCCTGTCGTGCGGACTGATGAGTTGGTTCGTGCTGCGCATCCTGCCTGCCGATTTCATCCGCCTAATCTGCGTGGGAGCGGTGAAATCGATCTACCGCATCAAGCTCACCGGCACAGCCCGCATTCCGAAAACCGGAGGCGCGCTGCTGCTGCCCAACCATGTCACCTACGCCGACGCCTTTTTCATCTCTGCAGCGAGCGACAGGCCGGTGCGCTTCGTGATGGACGAGACCTTCATGGCCAACAAGGTGATACGTTTCGCGATGCATCTTTTCGATGGCGTTCCGATCCGCCGCGACCACCCGCTGGAGGCGATCCGCAAGACGATAGCGGCGCTCGAGGGCGGCCATCTCGTCGTCCTTTTTCCCGAAGGCCAGCTCACCCGCACCGGCGGACTCTGCGAGATCGAGCGCGGCTTCGAGCTCATCGCGAGGAAAGCGAAGGTGCCCATCATTCCAATCTGGGTCGATGGCTCATGGGGCTCGATCTTCTCCTTCGAACGCAGGCGCTTTTTGCGAAAAATCCCGTACCACTTACCATACGGCCTGTCGATCGCAGTCGGTTCTGAGATCACCTCCCGGAAACCAAGCTGCGGTGAATTACAGGCAGCCATGTTAAAAACTTCGGTGGAAGCAGTCGCACTGAAATTTCCGAAAGGAGCTACGCCAGCGCAACTCAACGCCTACCGGATGACCCGACTCGAAGCCATCCCCCGGGGCGCGAGGCTGCACATACTCGGAAAGGAACTGCACCCTTCCCTAATCTCCTCTCTCGATGAATTCACAAGGCTGACCAAAGGCCGACTGGTGATTCACGACTGCTTCGCGCCGCTCCTCGGCGAGCATTGGATCGGCGCAGAAACGCTGCGCACGCAGATTGCGGAAACGGGCGAACTGGAAAAAGAAATCACTTTTCACGACTTCGGCACCGATGCGGTGCTGCCGTTCGAAAAGGAAAACCTCACCCATCTCCCCTGCCTCGCGGTGGGTGGCGATGTCATCTCAATGTCCATGCCCCACCCCGCGGAACCGACCACGACAAGCACTTTCCAGGCAGGCAACAAGCCCGGCTCATGGGGTAAAATCCTGCCGGGATGGGATCTTGAAAACGGACGAGTTTCCCCCGGAAACCTAGCCCTCCCCGATGACGCGAGTCTCGACGGAGAAAGCTTCGTTGTGAAAAATTAGCCTACGCCTCCACGGGGGAAGAAAAGGGGTTTCCACAATATGAGATGCCGTCACTGTGTCACCCAAAGGATGAATGGGTGTCATTGCCGACCCTTCGAATGCCAACTCCCAAACACAAGCCCGGCTCTGCGCCCCTCCGCGAGCTTTGCGACTCTGCGACTCTGCGGTGAAAAATTCCATTCCCCGCATCACTCGGCATCCTTGCAGATGCGGAAGCCGAGATCCGGCCTGCGCAGCATCCGATCCGCAACCCAATCACGCGAAAGCGCACCCTTGTCGGGATTCAGATAAGAACCACCGACGATCACCCACAGCGGACCGCCGATTGGATTTGCGGGGTTCGCGCGAGGCTCCGAAGTCCATTCGGAAACGGAACCCGCCATGCCGAGCAGACCGTTGGTGGTGCGATCCGCAGTTTCAGCGTTCACAGGGAGCAGACCGCTGATCGGGATTTTCGAAGGCACTTTCGCACCCGCCATCAGCGCACCGAGCCACTCCTCCTGGGTGGGTAGATAGGCGCGCTTTGATTTCGCATAGGCGAAGGCATCCCACCAGTCCACGCCGACTACAGGTGTGTGAATATCGATCTCCCGCCCGTTCCATTCGTCAGCCGCCTTGGCCGCCTGGTAAAGGTTCGCCCAATCGTCGGGAGCGTGCCCGGATTTTTCGGAAGGCTGTTCCGGATGGTCGAACGCATGGTCGTCGCCAAGCACCTCCAGCGTCTCCAGGAAGGCCGCGTATTCGCCGATTGTGACCTCATACGCGGAGATCCGGAAATCCGGCACTCGCAGATTCAGCCCCTCCGGGGTCGTGTATCTACCCCTCTCCACCGAGACAAAATCCGGCTTCGGTGCCTTGGCCGCGGAGCGCTTCGGCTTTTTCGGAACAGCAAGGATCGCAGCAACAACCACCAGCAGCAGAATGCCGACCAGCCAGACCAAGCCGTTCTTTTTCTCCGGCCGGATCGCGGCGGTGGGAGGCACCACCACCCCCGAGGGCGTGGTCAACTGCTGCTCGATCTGCTCGCAATAGCCGCGCACCTGCGCCCAGCGGAGCGGCTTTGCCACATCCTGGCCGCGCATCCACGCGAGAAGGGTCAGGCATCGGGTCGCACCCGGTCGGTCGCGATCCAGCAGCGACTCCATTTCGGTACCCAGCTTCACCACATCACGCAGTGAATCATCCGGCGGCCTCTCGCCGGCAACCACCAGGTTCTTCATCCGGATGACCCCATGCTTGTCCACGTGGATCGCATCGAGTTCCAGCGGGGAAGTCTCGTTCCCGTGCGTCTCATGGTAGATGTTCGCCTCGGCCGCCCTCCTGAGGATGTGCACGAAATGCTGCGCCTTGATCCTTTCCCCGAGCGCCGCACGCTCCTGTAGGGTCTCACCCGGCAGCAGCTCATGGGCGTAGAAGCAGCTTCCGTTGTCGGTGCACGCCTCGTAGATCGATCCGACAAGTGGGTGCTCCACGGCGGCCATGGCGCGGACATCAGCCAGAAAATTCTCTCGTTCCCCCGCAGCCTCATCCTTCAGCTCCTCGATCAGAACCATCCGACCCACCGAAGCCTGCTCGGCCAGCCAGGATCTCGTCCTCCCGTCCTCCGACAGGCATTGTTTCGGGATATAATCCCCGAATTTGTGGTTCTCTTCGCTCACACCTTCCATACCTGCCTGTCCAATCAACTATTTCAATCTTTTGGAAGCAGAAGAGGAATATCGGGATCGAAGTTCGGCGGCAGCATGTCCTCGCTGAGGAATTCCGGGAAATCACCCCCCTGGTTGCCGGCCGGTGCGGATTGGCCGATCCGTGCCGCCAGATCCCTCGGCCATGCCTGCAGATCGAGAACTTCTCCCTTGTAGGTCAGCGTCACAACCTGGCCGTAGTAACTCAGTTTACCGAAAAGGTGCTCCGTTTGCGCATCGCGGATCGGGATGCGATAGTTCATTCGCAGGGTTTCCTCGCCCCCGGCCCAATCGAAAGGCAGCGAAATCCACGAAGGTTCAGCCCACGAATCATCCTCAAGCTGCACAATCTTGCCCTTGTCAGTCCTGTTGAAAAAGATCACCGCCACCTCGATCTCCTGCGCATCCACCTCCTCGCCCAGCGCCTTCTGTACCGGCACGGTCAGCACCACACGCTGGCCGCCCTGCGCCTTTGCATTGTTGAAAATCCTCACCCTGCCGAGCGCGATCTTGCCGAGCATGTCGGTGGGCTGCTCGAAGCCATCCCGCAGCTTCGCCGCCGCCACTTCGTAGAGCTCACCCGCTCCGGTGACACCCAGTTTGAAAACCCTTTCGTAATATTCCGATGCCTTGCCATAGACGCCCATCATCTCATGCACCATGCCCATCTCGAAGAGCACCGAGGGATCCTCGGGCGATTGTTTGAGCGCCTCCTCCAGTTTCACGATCGCCATCACCATGTCCCCGGCGATGCGGGCTTTCCGCCCCTCCTGCACCAGCAACTCGGCGCGTGGATCGGCGATCTCCGGCCGGATCAGGTTCTGCGGCTCCGGCACCGGCGGCAACTCCGGTGCAACCCTCACCTCCGCCCTCGGCGCGGGCTCCCCCCCCGCCACCGGCACACTGATCCGGATCGGCACCAGCTTCTCGACCTCTTTCTCAACGATCCTTACCTGCCGCCCCCCCTCAAACCTCACAGCGAGCGCCATCCCCGCGATAAGGAGTTGCGAAAATGCCATCAGACCCAGCCCGCAACAGGCGATCACAAACAGGCGGTTTCCTTTCATCGTTCCGGCAGACTGACGAAAATTCCCGGCCTCGTCAAATTTGATGTTCCCGCTGGTAAAAACTATTCTTCACCGCAAAGGCGCAGAGGTAGCAAAGGGGCGCAAAGCCGATCCTCTGAAAATTAGCACCTTGGCTTGCCTCTTCAAATTGAAATTCTCTTCCTCCGCGTCCCTTTGCGACTCGTTGCGCCTTTGCGGCAAATCCCCCTGGTCAGCAGCCTTGTCCACAGACCCGAAAGCGGTGTTGAATCATAAAAATGAAGATCGCCATCGGCATCATCCTCCTCCTCGCCATCGCATTTCTGCTGCCCTTGCCACCGGATTCCGTGGCGCTGCAGGGGCTTGATCCCGCGAAAATCCGCCTTGGACTGGCCTTCTTTGCCTGCATCGCTTTCCTCTGGATGACGGAAGCCATGCCGCTCGCCGTCACCGCCCTGCTCGTGCCGGTGCTCGGTGCAGCAATGGGTCTCTCGGGCGTCAGGGAATCGCTCGCCTCCTTCGCCGCGCCGCCGATCTTCCTGTTCTTCGGCGGCTTCGCGCTCGCCTCCGCCCTTTCAGCGCAGGGGCTGGACCGATGGATCGCGGAAAAACTGGCCCGCCTCGGGAAAGGCCGGTTCATTCCCGTTTCCATCCTGCTTTTCACCGCCACCGCCCTGCTTTCCATGTGGATGAGCAACACCGCCACCATCGCGATGATGATCCCTCTGGCTTTAGGCATACTCGGCCGCTTCAAGGCCGATGGGGCAATGGCCAACAACTCCCATTTCCTCCTGCTCGGCCTCGCCTACTCCGCAAGCATCGGCGGCCTCGGCACCATCGTTGGCAGCCCGCCCAACGGGATCGCCGCGAAGCAGCTCGGCATCGGATTTTCTGAATGGATGGTCTTCGGCATCCCGGCGGTTCTCGTCCTGCTCCCCGCGATGATCTTCACCCTCCGCCTGCTGCTGAAACCCTCGGAAACCGCAGCCGGCAGCATCTCCATCCGGGACGAACCTTTCCTGTGGACAGTCCCGCGCAAGCTCACCCTCGCGATCTTCGCACTCACCGCCATGTCGTGGATCTGCAGCTCGCAGCTCGGACGAATCATGAGCATCGCCGACATCGATACTTGGATCGCTCTCGCCGCCGCCGCACTGCTCGCCGCCAGCCGGGTGGTCACCTGGCAGGAAATCGACCGCGGAACCGATTGGGGCGTGCTCTTCCTTTTCGGCGGCGGACTCGCCCTCAGCGGCATACTCGGCAGCTCCGGAACCAGCCTCTTCATGGCAAGGCTGCTCGGCGGTGCCATCGACACTTGGCCGCTCTGGGCTCTCATCGCCGCCGTGGTGACCTTCGTCGTCTTCCTCACCGAGCTCTCCAGCAACACCGCCAGCGCCGCCCTCCTCGTCCCGATCTTCTATTCCATGGCCAAGGAATTCGATCTCCCCGCCGCACAGCTCATCCTGCCCCTCGCTCTCGCCGCCTCCTGCGCCTTCATGCTCCCGGTCGGCACCCCGCCCAACGCCATCGTCTACGCCACCGGCCGCATCCCCCAGCCGGTCATGCTGAGGGCAGGCTTCGTCCTGAACCTCCTCTTCATCATCCTCATCACCGCAATGTCGCTGATCCTGTTCTGATCCATGCCGGAGCCGGGGACGTTTAGAACGCAAACCCTCACGGAGCCACCCGCACCACCCGGTAAAACCTCCGCTCCCCCACCGCGGTCGGATCCGAAAACACCGCCACCGGATCATACGCCGCCCATGCGTCATACATCGCTGCAGAGCTATGGTACAGGTTTCTCGAATGCACCGTCGGCGCCGGGAAATCCCTCCGGATTGCCTCAAGACACTCCTCATTCATCCTTCGTGCCACAGACTGATCCGCACGTCCCCCGCCTGCCATCAGCACCCAAACCAAAAAATACTGGAATATCCCTAACCCCATCATGATGCTGCCAGCATCCTATCAACACATCACCAAGGTCGAGCAACAATCCGCCCGCAGCTTGGGGAAAACACCCAGACGGCGCCTACAATTTCCACTTTTCCGCACCCACCCATCCTCGGTGGCAAGGGGTTAAACGAATGCACACGCGGCCTCTCGAAGAAAATGCCCCAATGTGACGGATCACACAGATTCCTCCACCTCGGCTTCCCCAGTCTTCTCCACCATCTCGAACTCCCCCAGCGGCTTGATCAGATTCGTGGGGAGTGGAAAGATTCTGTCGTAGATGCCCGGGGCGACTTCGTTGGCCTGCGGGTAGGCGTCGCGGAGCATCTCCATCTTCGCATCGAGATTGTCGATGTAGTGGAGGGCGTAGGCCTCGGGGGTTTTCGGCAGGACGGGTGAGCCGAATTCCAGCTGCCCGTGGTGACTGCCGATGAGGTGGAGCAGGTGCAGGCGGACATCCTCGGTGGAGGGCTTGCAGGCAGAGAATCCCTCGAACCCTCCGGCATCAATCAGGCCGTGCCAGAGCTTGTTGACCAGCTCGATGCCGAGCGGGATATGGCCGAGCATCTCGCCGTATTTCGAGTGGATCTGACCGAAGCCGTCCTCTGGATAGGTGTTTTCCCAGAGCTTCCCGCAATCGTGGAACAGCACCCCGGCGATCATCAGGTCGCGGTTGAGCTCCGGGTAGATCCCGGAGATCGCATCCGCGGAGCGCATCATCTGGGCGACGTGCTCGACCAGCCCGCCGCGGCGCGCGTGGTGGTTCTTGCGTGCCGCGGCGGTGCGCCGGAACCTGTCCCCCATCGTTTCGAAAAAATGGCTGCAGAGCTTTTTCAGGCGCAGGTCGGCCATACTTCCGCAGAGCACCGTGATATCGGCGAAATCCTTTTCCTGTTTTTTCCTGACAATCGGATCGCCGGCCAGGAAATCAGCGATACCCGCATCTTCGAGCTGCTTCCAGCTGACAGCGCTGCCGTTGACGCCGTATTGGTTCTGCGTCCACTCGCCCTCGAGCCTGACGATGGTGTTCAGCGGCAGGCTCCCGGCCTCCGAGTGCAGGGGGCTGTCCGACCAGACCTTGAGGTTCAGGGAACCCGTCGCATCCGCAAAGGTGAGATCGAAATACGGCTTACCGCCCTTGGTGGATTTCACAGTCCGAGCCTGGAGCTGCGCCAACACGGATGCGATTAAAGGCACCTCTCCCGCCTGTTCCTTCAAGCTCGAAATCGAGATCACGCTCATTACCAAAAGCTGCGCAGCTCACCCGGCCATGTCACGAACCGATTGGCTTCCAGCTCTTTTCGAGCAATTCCCGTATCCTCGCCGGATCGGTGGCGGTGACCTTTGCCACGAAGCCACGGGCATGTGCGAAATGGACATCCGGCTCGTCGCCAACACGGGTGAAATCAAAGCCGAGGTGATCGTTGAAACGAGAAAGGGCGAAGCCTGCCCCGCGCCGATCCGGATAGACCATACCGGTCACCCGCTGATCCTCGGAAAGTCCGGCGGCATATCTGGCGAGACCCGCCGAGGCATCGTCCGACAGGTTTTCCGAGCGCGGCAGGAACAGCACCCTGAAATTTTCCTCCGGATGGTCGATCTCCCAGATCTCGCAGATGCGTGCGATCTCATTGAGCTTCTCACGCAGGGATCTCAGGTAGCCGATCAGGTCTCCGCCTATCCATTTCATGACCTCCCACATCGGTTCACCGGGACGGATCTCCGACATGCCGGCGAAGCGGCGCAGGAGCGTGAGGTCGATGGTCGAGTTGAGCTTCGATAGGAGCTCCCGCTCGACACCGAGCCATGCCGCCGTTTCCTGCGGACCGCGGGTGTCGAACCACTCGGCGACCTCCAGCCAGTCGCAATACTTCTGTGCGTCCTCGTAGAGGCCGAGATCCATCAGCACCAAGCTCAGCGAGCAGGTTGGCGGATGATCCTTGGGGAACTGGTGGTGATCGAAATTGCCACGCGCCGGATCGTGCTCGCCGCCGACATCGACGACGGCCACAGACGGATCATCGAGATCATCCTGCTTCGGCTCGCGGCGCGAAATGGTAACCTCGTTGGTGGCAACCAGAAGGCAACACGCAAGGAACTCATCCTTATGCGCGCTTCCCGGGTGGGTCAGTATTCCTGAAAATTTCCTCATAAACTATGCATACACAAGGCGACCGTTACTCCGCCCATGCAAGATGATTCCGAAAAATCTCCGGTCGGAGATCAATGTCAGTCGTACTTCGGCGTCTTGTGGTGACTGAAATAGTCGTCGCTGAGATACGTCGAGGTTGGATAGTCAGGCAGCGGCCCAGCATCTGGAGAAAGGGTCATGTTCGCCCATTTTGCGTCCTCAGACTGCGAGTAGGAAATGCTCACCGGGGTGCCGACGGAAACCAAGCGGAAGAATTTCGGTGAAAGGTTTTCATGCATGCGGATGCAGCCGTGGGTACAGGGCGAGTGCTTGACCCAGCCGGTATGGAAGCCGTAGGCGGTCTTGAACTCGCACCAGTATGGCATCGGCGTGCCCTTGAACGACCAGCCGGATGGTTTCTTGCTCAGGTAGGCCTTCTTGGCCCGTTTCCCCTTGTATGCGTAGCCGTGGGTGTTGGCTCGGTAGAACTTGTTCTTGCTCTTGATGCGAAAACTTCCGGAAGGGGTCGGGGAACTGGACTTACCAACGGATACCGGCATCGCCATCAGCATCTCGCCACCCTCCATCACGTAAACCCGCTGTTTGCTGAGCGAGACTTTCACTTTCACAGCGGAAGGGTTCTTCGGCAGCTTCGCCGGCCTGTCGTAGGCTTGGTAGGAACTCAGCCCCCCACCGGCAGTATTCATCGAGCAGGAACTGAATCCGGCGGCACCCAAGCCTGCCACCGCCCATATCAAAATTGTGCGTATCTTCATATTGTATTCGTATTGGGCAACTTTGAAACGCGGCGCGGAAAAGGCAAGCCAACGCTTCCGGAGGAGTGTGATTTTTATCGGTGTATTCGCCTGACGCAGCCCAAGCCATTCAATCATGGTAGGGCGGATCCGGCTCGGTCAGCCCTGATCAAAAAACGCAAGCGCCGTATCTCAGAAAAGGGAGTGAAGCCACGGCAAGACACGGCATTCCCCCCCGGGATCTCACTTCCGTGTGGGAAACACCGATAAAAATCACCCCACTTCCGGAGCAGACAAAAAATCACCTCGCCTCGCGCTGCCACTCTTCCACCCGCCCGTTGATGAACCACACGGTGGCCTTGCGGTAGGGCACGTAGGTTACCTGGGGGCCGAAGCTGGCGCCGATCCCTGAATAGCGGTAGGGGCCGTAACCTCCGTATCCGTAGCCACCGTAGATATTATTGGTCACCACCGGCTTCGAGCTGCGGTAATCCCAGCGATCCATTCGCTTGCCCTTGCGGAGCCCCTCCACCTGATCCGACGGGCTGCCCCATGCCAACGCCACGGCAGCCTTTTCCATGCCCTCCGCGATCTCACCTTTGCTGACGAGCTGCTTGTGCTTTTCGCTAAGGCGCTCGTAGGCCTCAGGCCGCTGCGAAATCCGGTAGGAGGGGGTTTTTGGAGCACACGAAACTGCGAACAATGCGACAAGCACGACACCGACTGCGGGAAAAAGTTTTTTCATATTTTCAATTTGGCACGCAGCCAGCTTTTTTGCAAACTGCAAGATGGCTTCCGGAAGGGCGCCACCATACCCAAGAAACTTCAAAGACGGGCTTGCCAACCCGGAGAGCAACCTTCAAATCTTTGCCCGAACTCATCACCGAACCAACCCATCCATGTCAGATTTGCTAGCACAAGAAGAACTCGCCGTTGCCCTCAAGAAATGCCCGGAGTGGGAGCAGGAGAAGACGTATATCACCCGCAGCATCGAGTTCGAAGAATTCATGGAGGGAATCGATTTCGTAGCCGTTGTCGGTGAGATCGCCGAGGAGGCACAGCACCACCCCGACATCTCCGTCAAATACACCAAAGTTACGCTCAAGCTCACCACCCACGATGTCGGCGGTGTCACCGACCTCGACATCCAACTCGCCCAGCGCATCGACAACGTCCTCGACTGATCCATCTGCGGCGAAACCCGCTTTTCCCAACCCGGGCGCAATGCCCGGGTTTTTTCATGCCCCGTCTTCCTTAGAGTTTGAATTTTAGAATTTAGAATTTACTCACCTGGGCATCATCAGCTCGTCGTCGTTGAGACCGGTGAGTCCGCGCAGGCCGCTGAGCAGGCGCTTCAACGTGAAGAACAGGAAGGCCATGATCGGCACCCCGATCACCACAAAGCCCCATCCCGTCACCTTCGCCACCTTCTCGTTGTAGTCCGACATTGCATCAGGCGCCGCATGATCGAGGCCACCCAGGAAATACATCGCGAGGCCGAAGTTCATCAGCGTGCTCACGAAAAATGACAACGAGAACAGCAACGTCGCGTTAAGCAGCACCTTGCTGTAATCGGTCTGCTTGCCGAGCTCCGCGACTTTGTTTTCAATCTTGTTGATGTCGAAGATCGAATCGCTGTAGAGGAAAGTCCGCAACAGCGGCGTCTTCGACCAGTGCGAGGCGACGATCGCGATCCCGAGCACGAACGGGATCGATGCCTCTTTCAAGCCGAACAGCACGGCGGCGTGCTCCTTGACGGTGCCATCCTTGTTCCAGAGGAAAAGCGTCAGCCCGCCGGTCAGCAGCACGGAGAACAACCCGAGCCCGGAGAAAAAGTTCATCTTCTTGGTTTTCGCGAAAAACCAGATTCCGTAGCCGATCGGGAACGCCAGCGCCACGCCCAGCGCCTTGAGCGGGCCGATGTGCCAGGGCTTCGCCGCCTTGCCGAGCATTTCCTGGATCGCTGGATCCTTGCTCAGGTAGCTCAGCGCCAGGACAGGGATCAAGACGTTGATCAGGATGTTCGCGAGCGGATGCTCCTGTGCTGGTTTGGGGGCTTCTTTTTCAGTCGTCATGAGAGGTTGAGCAGGGAGAAAACACGCCCCCGCTTGATCTTGAAAGCCCAAACGCTTCCACATTGCCATCAAACGAAGGATGGACCGAAGTGACCACGGGCACCGAATGTTCAATCTCGGCCCTTGAGAATTCGGAGCCGGGGGGTGAAAGTCGCGGCGTGCCAAATCTCTCCAGCAAACTTTTCGCCGTCGCCAAGCAATACATTCCCGGCGGTGTGAACTCCCCCGTCCGCGCTTTCAAAAACGTCGATGGCGAACCGTTCTTCGTCCGCCGTGCCAAGGGCTGCCGCATCACCGACATCGACGGAAAAACCTACATCGATTACATCGGCTCATGGGGGCCGAACATCCTCGGCCACGCCCCCGTTGCCGTCACCAACGCCATCCACCAAGTCGCCAAGGACGGAATTTCCTTCGGCATCCCGAATCCCCACGAGGTGGACATGGCGAAAACCATCACCGAATGGGTGCCATCGGTGGAAAAAGTCCGCATGACCTCCTCTGGCACCGAGGCGACGATGTCCGCGATCCGCCTCGCTCGTGGATTCACAAAGCGCGATTACATCGTCAAGTTCGACGGCTGCTACCACGGACACAGCGATTCCCTACTCGTCGCCGCGGGTTCCGGCGCACTCACCCACGGCGAGCCGGATTCGGCGGGCGTCCCGAAATCGTTCGCGGAAAAAACCATCGTCCTGTCCTACAACGACCCGGAAGCGCTCACCAAGCTGTTCGAGGAAATGGGCGAGCAAATCGCCGCGATCATCGTCGAGTCCTATCCCGCCAACGCCGGCCTGGTATTCCCGAAACCCGGATACCTCGATCTGCTTTCCTCAATCACCAAGAAATACGAAGCCCTGCTGATCTTCGACGAAGTCATGACCGGCTTTCGCCTCGGCAAGGCCGGCGTGCAGGGGCTGGAAAACATCACCCCGGATCTTTCCTGCTTCGGAAAAGTCATCGGCGGTGGCCTCCCGGTGGGAGCCTTCGGCGGCCGCGCAGACGTCATGGACATGCTCGCCCCCCTCGGCCCCGTCTACCAGGCGGGCACGCTTTCCGGCAACCCGCTCGCCATGGCCGCCGGCCTCACCCAGCTCGGTGAGCTCTCCGCCGGCACCCCAGACGGCTTCGCCCGCCTCGATCAACTCGGCCTGCATTTCGAAACCGGCCTGCGCGCCCTAATGGCGAAAAAGGGCATCCCCCACAGCATCAACCGCGTCGGATCCATGTTCTGCCTGTTCTTCACCGACCGCGAGATCGTCAACGTCGACGACGTCATGAAACAGGACATGGAACTCTTCAAAAAGTTCTTCTGGGCCTGCCTCGACAAAGGCGTCTACATCGCCCCCTCCCCCTACGAAACCGGCTTCCTTTCCCTCGCCCACACCGAGGCCGACCTCGACGATACACTCACGGTCTTCGAAGAAGCGCTCGCGGAAATCTAATCTAGCGGCGATCTTCGGTCGC
>CAJQKQ010000075.1 GCA_905478925.1 uncultured Verrucomicrobiales bacterium | reverse complement strand
GTTGGAAATACAGACATTCTTCTCCGCTTCCTCCGTTTTCTCTCCGCTTTCTCCGTTTCAAACAAAAGCCCGCAAGCACATCCGCCCCCATCCGCCATCTTAGGCTTTACAGGCGCACTAGCTGGTTTCGCCTGAGTTTGGACGAGCGTCCTTCGGCGTGATGTGATCTTGGGACGCCCGGCCAATTTCTAGCGAAATCAGCGACCACTTGACGCCTCTGCGGCTGTCCCCCTGTCCAACCCGATGCGGCAGACAAGCAAGCGGCGCTGTGGAATCTTTTTTTCGCACCCATAAGCACCTCATTATCAATTACATACAACCGCCTCCCCCCCCCATTGCTAGCAAAAAGTTCTTGTTAACGCGAAGAAATCATCGCCTAAGACAACCATCATGAGGCGTAAATTATTCACACTGGTAGCGATATTGACCGGATCCTTCACTGCCGCAGATGCGGAAGTGGAGAGTGATTTCCATCAACCCGATGTCATCCAAAAAATCGCCTTCGGCTCGTGCAGCAATCCGAGGAAAGGGAAAACTCCGATGTTTGACGCGGTTCGGAAACACAAGCCAGATGCTTTTATTTTCCTCGGCGACAACATCTACGGCGACACCGAGGATATGGAACTTCTGCAGAAGAAGTGGATGGAACTCGGAGATGTTGAAGGATTTCGCAAACTCCGTGGAAACACCACCGTGATCGCGACCTGGGACGATCACGACTACGGTGTCAACGACGGGGGGAAATCCTACAAAAAGCGTGAGGAGTCGCAACGGATCTTCCTCGATTTTTTTAAAGACCCAGCCGATTCGCCGCGGCGCAAACGTGCTGGGGTTTACGGTTCCTACACCTTCGGCACTCCCGGAAAGATGTGCCAGATCTTGCTGCTCGACACCCGTTACTTCCGCGACGAATTGCCACGGGCGAAAGGTCCGAAAGCGAAAGGAACCGTCGGATGGTACGTGCCCACTGACGATACCTCCAAGACCCTTCTGGGTGAGGCGCAATGGAAGTGGCTCGACGAACAGCTCCAGGTTCCTGCTGACATCCGTATCATCGGTAGTAGCATTCAGGTGCTCGCCCATGAAAAGGGCATGGAGAACTGGGGCAACGTCCCGCACCAGAGGAAACGTCTTTTCGAACTGCTTAAGAAGCACAAGGCGGATCACACTTTTGCGATCTCGGGCGACGTCCATTTCGCCGAGCTGTCGAAGATGGATTTCGAAGGCTATCCGTTTTTCGATCTCACCAGCAGCGGGATGACCAATACCAGCAAGAGTTGGGCCGCCGCGAAAAACTCATTCCGTGTCGACGAATCGCATCCGGTTCAAAACGCCGGCCTGATCGAAATCGATTGGGCCGACAAGTCGCTTGAACTGAGCATCATCAACAAGGATGGCGAAAAGGTTCTTCATCATCCGCTCAAATTCTCAGAGCTGGAATTTAAATAGAACGAAATACCAAATAGGTGTATATGCGATCGCACCCGGCATTCCGTTACTTCGTCATATTTTCCATATCGCAATCACACGCTTCCAGGAAAGCGATGCCCGACCGCTGTGGAACAAGAGAATGAGCTGACGGACGCGGGGTGTTTCCGGGGGCAAACGGGGAAGTTGCCCGCCCTGGATTCGCCTGTCGGCTGATCGGAGCTCGTTCGGCCTAGGGGGTAAACTTTTTCTCCGTCACGCCGTCACTTCGTGGAGTTTGCGCGCTCTACGGGTGGGCTAGTTGAGTCCGTCTGGTGCCAGCCCCTCCTGTCTGGTTCAGTCGGTTAGGTAGAAGTCGATGGTGGTGACGACGCGGACTTCCTTGGTGATACTGCTGGAGCCGCTGCTGTTGGGTCCGGCGTCCTCGACGCTGAACCCGCCCTGGTAGGCGCTGCGGATCTTGCCAACCTTGGCTCCGGCGTTTTGGGCGAATTCTGAAGCGGCGATGCGGGCATTCTGGGCGGCTTCTTTAAGCATCTTGGGTTTGATCTCGTTGATTCCGGTGAAATTGTATTTCGGGGAGTAATTGTCGATGTCCAGGCCTTGGGCGAGGAGTTTGTTGACCTCGGCGCGGGCGGGGTCGATGAGCTCGACCCGTGAGGTGGAGACGGATATGGATCCCCCGAGGCGATGGGTTTCATCCACGAGATTCTGGTTTTCATCGCGGTATTCGCGCATGCTGTAGCTTAGGATTTCGACGCGGATTTCGTTGTCGTTGAAGCCGGCTTTTTTGAGGATGCCCAAGATCTGCTGCTGCTGGGATTCGGCTTGCTTGTAGAGTGCTGGGATTTCGCTTTTTGATTTTCCCGGGACGGTGAATCCGACGCTCCAGTTGGCCTGATCTGCGGTGACGGTGCGCTCGGCGAGACCTTTTGCCTGGGCGGTGTTGACTGCGACTTTGGCGTTGTAAAGGGTTTGGCTGGCGAAGTAGCCACAGGCGGCAATCCCGGCGGAAATAATGAGCGCGACGAGGATTGAAGTTCGGCCGCAAGAACCGCATTCGGAGGATGATTTCATGTTGATCTTAGGTGTTGGAGAGTGGGGGGGAAGTCGATGTGGCAGATTAGGCTCGGGGCAGACCAGCGTCAGCCCCTCCGTTGGATATCGGCTGGGGTTGTGCAGGCGCTCAGAGAGACGGCTCTCCGGAGGTAGGTTTTCTCCGCGATGCGGCCATGCCGCCGAGGAGGAGGCAGAGGGGGATGGCGAGCCATGGGGTATGGCTGCGGGTGGGCTTGAGATCGAGGGTGAGGAGCATCGGGGCTTCGTTGTCGACCTGGACCGAGCGGTGGAAGGTGAGGACTTTTCCGCGTTCCGGGATGGTGAGGTCGAGGGCGGCGGGAGCCGGCTCGGCGGCGAGTTGCTGGGTGACGATGCGTTTGGCGATTTCCTTGAGGGCGGAGTTTTCCTCGGCGGAGTTGCCCAGTAAGAATTGGTCGAACTGGGTTTGGTCGTAGTTGTATTTCCCTTGCAGGATCGGGTTCACTTGGGTCGCTTGGTTGAGCTGGGCGTTCTCCTCTTTCTGGGCGTATCCGTTGTCGAGCAGGACGCGCTGGCGGCGGGTGTTGAGGCCGAGGACGGCTTGCTCGGTCTTGAGTTCACGGAGCTGGACGCGGGCGTCTTCACCGGATGCGGCGTCGAGTTGGCCGCGGTTGACGGCGTTGGAGAATGCCTTGCTGGCCTTTTCCTGATCACCTGCAGCGAGCCATGAGTTCGCTTGATCGAGGAGGGCGACGGCGTTCTGTGAGTCGCTCTGTTTCTTGGTAGCGGCGGAGGATTCGTATTCTGAAACCCCGAAGGAGCCGTAGTTCGATTCATCGCGGAGGTCGAAATCGCCGTCATGTCCGGTGAGCTGCCATGCCTCGGGGATGAGGACGCGCCAGGTGAGGTTTTCCATCGGGGCGTTGAGGACGGGACCCTCCAGTGCGTAGCCCTTGTGGGTGGGGGTGGAATAGACGAAGCGGACGCTGGCTGGCTGCGTTGGATCCGGGGACGGGAAGACATAGAACAGCCATTCGTTGCCGTCGCGGACGAGGGTCGCGCCTTCGTCGTTGACGAGGACGTTGAAGAGCTCGGCCTTTTCCGGGAGCTTGAGACGCAGGGTGCCTTTGGCGACGACCTGCATTTTCATCTCGACGGCGGTGAGTGCTCCGCCCTTCGGGGAAAGGAGAGTGGTGAGCGTGCCTTCGGAAACGCGGAGCTTGCGGAGATCGGCGAGTTCGTGGCGTTTCAGGACGATGGAAAGCGGCGATTCGGGATCGGCGACGCGGAACAGGAGCCGCGGCGGGGTGTTGCCGGCGGACTGGCCGAACTTCGGTCTCACTACAGCCCAATCGGCGCGCTGCCAGCCACGAGGCAGGGTGGGGGCGTCGAGCTCCAGGCGCCCGCCGGCGCGGACGGCGGCGAAGTACGAGAGCTGTCGGACTTCAGGGAGTTCGATGGGCGCGATGGCCTCGGTGCCTCCGCCTGCGGATGCCTGCTGGTATTCGATCTCGACCTTGGTTTCTCCGGCGATACCGCGTTGGAAACGGATTTCGTAGAGGCCTTCCTCTGCCTCGACAGGAACAAGATCCGCGACGGCATCGCCGCTGGCGCGGACGGTGGAGGCGGAGGTTTCGGTGAGGCCGGGGATGCGGATGCGGAGGGATTTGAGGGCGGCGTTCTCGATGCGGTAGTTGACCGATGCGCGGGTCAGCGTCTGGCCTTCACGGAGAGTGGTTTCGTGGAAAACGCTGGCGGTGACCCATGGGTCGAGACGGGAGATGGCGAGGCCGAGCGACCAATCCGACTGCAGCAGTCGGTAGGCGAGTGCGCCGGGGCGGGCGGCGGCGCGGATGGAATCCTTGGTCGTATCGGTGAGTTCGCGGGGATCGATTTGAGAGATGTTCTTGCGTTCCACGGCGCGGACCTGGAGACCCCGGTCCGGGACGATGGTAACGATCCCGGTCTCACGGGAGGCTTCAAGCAATGTGATGCGGGGCACTTGCCAGTTTTTCTGCGAGCCGGGAGGGCGGCCGGTGAGTGTGAGGTTGAAATCGAGTTTGCCGAGAGTCTTGCCGTTGAGGTGGAAGGTGATGATGCGTTTGTCATCGGAGGTCGATTCCGTCCAGTGGCTGAGGGATTGGCCGCTGGCGGTTTCGATTTCGAGATCGGCGGGGATTTCCGCGGCGAGGCGGAACACGCCGGAGCGGGTGACGCTGACGGAGAGATCGGCGGAGACGATGAGGCGATCCTCGCCGAGGGAAACCAGCGTCCACGATTCCGAGCGGAGTTCCGGGGCGACGGCGGTGACTTTCAGCTTCGCGGTGGCGGCTTCCGCACCGTAGCGGAATGCTTGGGTGACAATCGTTCCTTTGGGGATAGGCGACCGAAGATCGCCGCTACTTATCTCGGAGAGGCCGGTTGTTTCGACCGATTCCGCCTGGGCGTCGTTACCGAAGGCGAGGGCAAGGAAACCGACTTCGCCGGAGCCGCCTTTGACACGCACCGGTGTGAGGGCGAGGTCAACCGGTAGGGTTTCCGTGCCCATCTGGGTGCGGACGGTGAGATTGAAAGCCTTGTCTTGTGCTGGCTCGATGGGGATACGGAGTTGCTGCTTTTCGGGATCGAAACGCCATGCACCGGCAGGTCCCTGGGTGACTTCGGAGACGGTGAACCCCGCCGGAATGTCGAGCAGGAGCTCGGAAACGCGACCCTGGGTGGGGCGGATCGAGAGGCGATGGCGGGCGTTGACGACGCCGGGACCGGGGAGGAAAAGGTTGGAGACCTCGGCGAAGAATTCGGTTTTCTCCGAGGAGATATCACGCTGCTCGGGGCGGGCGGTGATGGTGGCGGGATCGGCGGGGCCGAGGATGAGGATAGCTCCGCTTTCTGTATCGCCGAGGCCTGCAGGCTCGGTGATACGGGCGGCCTGCGGCGATTGGAACTCCCAGCCACCCTGGTCCCAGCGGAGGGTAATTTTGCGCATTGCGGCGGGGCCGGTGGGCACCGGGAATCCTTTCGCGGGCGATGCAAGTGGCATCTCGAAGCTGGCTGTCGCAGTGAATTGGCCGGTGGCTTCCGAGATGATATAGTAGGCATCGAGCGGTGGGGATTGCTCGGCTTTCGCACCGGCGACCGAAGATCGCCGCCACGGGGCTTTGGTAACTTTCAGGCCTTCGCCTTGGAAGCCGGTGAGCGTGGCGGGCGGGCGGAGGAGGAGGAAGCGATCACCGGTTTCTGCGCGGAGGGTGATGTCTATGGTTCCGTGGAGGCGGTTGTCCTTGATTGTCCAATCGTGAACCATGGACTCGATGGGTTTGGGTTCCAGCGCACCTGCGGCTTCGGATTTCTGGAAAGAGAAAGCGAACAGCATGAGTATCGCGGCGGTGACTTCCGGTGCCTTCGGGCGTCGCATGTTGCGGAGGGCTTGGGCGATGCGTGGCAGGCACCAGACGGCGGCGATCACGGCCAGGAGGGCGAAGAAGATGGGTGCGCCGTTGCGAATGGAGAGGAAGGAAGCGCCGACAAGGGCGAGGCCGAGAGGTTTGCAGAATGGTTTCCCGGTGACGAATCCGACGACGGTGAGGCCGGTGCCGAGGAGAAAGAGCAGTGCTACGCTCCATCCGGTGCGGGCGCGCCACGGGGCGTAGTTTCCGATTTCGATGGTGACGTGCTGGCCTGCGGCGACGACCGGGGCGGCGTATTCGAGGGTTTCGGAACCTGCGTAGGTTGTGTTTGCTGCTTTCATTGCGAGGATGGCGGAGATGGCGATGAAGATGATTCCGCAGACCGTGGCGATGTATCTCGTGTTCGTCTCTGTATCGCCGGATGCGAAAGCGAGGCTGACGACTCCCAGGAGTAGGAGAATCGCGATGGCACCCCGGTGGCGCGCAAGCCATTGCCAACCGGTCTCGGCGAGGCTGGGGGAAGTGAGGTCGGCGGTGCCGCCGAGCGGGACGAGGGTGCGGTTCTCATCGCCGGTGACCGTCCATTCGCCGATGACGATGGGTGCGTCGAGTGTCGGGGCGACGAGATCGGGGCGGGAGGGATCCTCTGATTTTGCGCCGTAGCGGAGAACGATTTCCGATGCCTGATCATCGCGGGCGGGGAGCGGGATGAGGGTGATTTTTCCGTCCTTGCGGGCGTTGACGGGTTCTCCGTCGACGCGGGCTTCCCAGAGTGAGGTGCCTTCCGGGAGGATGGCGCGGAGTGCGGCGCGGCCCTTGGACTTCACGAAGAAACGGGCGTCGGTGACCCATTGACCGTCGCGGGAGATTTGGGTGGAGAGTTTTAGGAAATCGACCACCTGATCGACGGTTTCTCCCTGCTCGTACCATTCTACCTTGGTGGTGACATTGAAGTCGCGTGCGGTGTATTGCCATGCGGCGAGTGTCGGGGCGGTGCTGAGCAGGCGGAACTCCGCGGGCAGTTCGCTGGGGTCGATGGCAAGCAGCGGACCCTCGGCGGAGGCGGTGTCGAATTTCACCTGCAGCGGGCTGACGACCTGGATGTAGCCGCGTTCTGCCTGGACATCAAGCGGGCGGACCTCGCCGGGCGAGAGTTCGCCGCCGAGCGCGCTCATGGGTTGCTCGAAGGTGAGCAGGACTGTGCCTGCGCCGAGGATGGGGCGGGACAGCGGGATGATGACCGTGTCTTCTTCAGTGCGCCAATCGCGGCCGACGTTCTGGCCGGTGACATCGATGTTGCCGACGGCGGCGGGGACGGAGATTTTCCATTCGGTGGCTGGCGCACCGACGACGAAGTAGTTGATCAGCACGCTGCCGTAGGCGACCCCGGCTTTGAGGGAGTAGAGGTGGAAAACGTCTGCCTGGATGCTCTGGCCGAGTGCCTCGACGGTGAGCGGGATCTGCCAAGCCGTTTCGCGCAGGCGGAATGCCTGCTGGAGGCCGGCGGTCTTGCGAGGGAAGAAGGTGACCGGCACTTCGGCGACGCCTGCCGTTTCTCCGGCGACGAGGCGATAGCCGGGGGTGGAGACCGCACCGATGTAGCCGCGATGGGATTTCGCGTCGGGGAAGGCGAGGGGCTGCAGCGGCCATGCGCCGGCCTTGGCTGCCTCGTTTTTCTCCAGGCGGATGCTGACGAGCTGGCGGTTCATGACCGGTTTTTTGAAAATAACTTTGAGGGTGCGGAGGCCGTCCTTTGCTTCCGAGGCGAGCGCGTAGTCGGCAACCTCCGCACCAGTGACGGAGGCGACGGCGTGATCCGCCGGGATGTCGAATTCCCACTCGCGGACGGGAGCCTCGCGGATGTCGAGTTCGAGCTGGGTGGTGATGCGGCGGTCGGTTTCGGCGAGTTCATAGACCGTGACTTCGGTGACGCCGATCTCCGGGAGGATCTGATCCGCCTAGAGCTGGAAGGAGTGGTCGGCGGAGGGGAAACGGTAGACGAAGACCTGGCGGAGCGAGTCGTCCTTGCCACCGGGGAACTGGTCGGGAGCGAGCTGAATCAGGCCTTTCGCATCCGCGACTTCGATGCGAACCGCACCGTCGTTGGCGACGCGGACGAAGCCGCTGTGGCGTAGCGTGCCGACCGGGGAGATGCGCAGGGCTTCCATTTTTACGGGGAAGGAGCCGAGTGCGGCGCGCGCCTCGATGATGATGCGTTCCGAGTTCTCGATGGGGCGGGAGAGCTTGAGATCGAGGGAGCGCTTGTCGCCTTTTTCCGAGACCGACCATGCGAGGACGGATGGCCCATTGACTGCGAGGATTTCGCCCGGGCCATCGAGGGAAAGGGAAAGCGCGGGGAGCTTGCCCTGGAGGACCTGGAGATCGAGTGCGGTGAACTGCCGCATCACCCCGGAGCCGATGCGGACGTCGGTAGTGGCCGTTGATGAGAAGAAAAGCGTGCCGTCGACGGTGGAGTTAGATTTCCGGAAAGCGAGAGCGGCGGAGCCATTGGCGGGGAGGAAGCCGCGCCATGCAGCACCGTTTTGCTGCGGCACGATGGGGAGATTGCGCTCGAAGGAAATTCCTTCAGGCAGGTCGTTGAGTGTCAGCGGGACGACGACCCCGGCGGGCAGCCTGAAGTTGAGAGCAAGCCAATCGCCCCTGCGGACGAGCGGGACGACGAACTCGATGGAGACGGGGAATTCGCCGGCGGCATCGGCGATGAGATCGTAGCCCTTGGAGTCGTTGAGGGCAATGTGGTGGGTGCCTGCGGAGGGCGGAGTGGTGAGGGCGGCGTTGCCGGAAAGGAGTTCTGCGGAGGATGCTGAGGCCTCGGCACGGGCGGTGGCGGTGAGGGTGAAGGTGATGCCCGAGGAGTCTTCGGCGAGTTTCCCGGAAAGGGATGAGTTGAACAGTTCCAGGCCGTGGGCGCCGGTGCCCGCCGGGGTGACGGAGAAAGCCAGGAGGGAGGATGTGGTGGAGACGAACTTGCGGGTGGTGCCGGATTCGAGCGGAGCGAGGCCTTCGGCCTTGGTGATGCGCAGCTCGGTGCCGGCGGCTGGATCGAGCGAGACGCTGAGGGAGAATCCGGTGGCCGGGCCGGGGCCGGGGAGCAGCAGGGATGTGGGGCCGTTCGCGGGTTCGGAAACGGTGTTAGCGCGGATCGTGAAGGATTTCAGGGCGGCTCCTTTTTCCACGGGAAGGATGGGGCGGATGTCGAGGAAGCGGGAGCCGTCCTTGGCGACGCGGATGGCCCAGTCGCGGAGATTGTCTCCGGTTACGGAAACGATTTCGCCATCACCCGAGAGCGAGAGGGAAAGGGTTTCCGGTTTTCCCTGAACGATGGTGAAGGTGATGTCTTGGTTGGAGGTGACCCTTTCCAAGGTGGCATGCGCCTTTACCTTCGCGGAGGCGGAAAAGAACAGCGGGGGAGGCGTCGCCACTTTCTCCGGAACAAGGATGATGCGTTCCTGCTGCGCGAAGAGCGCGGTGGCGAGGGCGAGGAGGGTTAGGATGGATCTCATGGTGAATTAGTGGAAAGTGCCGAGTGATCAGTGATCAGTGGAAGAGAGGGGGATGCGGACTAAAGTCCGCGTTCCTTTTTGGTGGGCTCGAGGAGTTGGATGGTGCGTTCGGGAGAGCTCGTTCCGGCCTTGGTGACATAATCGTGGTTCCAGTTGAGGTGGACGATGTCGCCGACCTTGAGGGCTTTGATCGCCTTTAGGATCTCGGGGGAAACCTTTTTGTTTTCCATGTTGTCCTGAATTTGAAAGGTGAAAGTTGTTTGTTTCGGATCCCCGTATTTGCCGGGCTTTTTGTAATCGATGTATTCGATGATCTTGAAGCTCGCATAGTCGCCTGAATCACCACAGCGATCGGGACAAGCACTTGTCCTTCCACGGCATTTGCGTTCTTCGATCCCAGAGAAAGTGGCGGTGGTTTGGTGGGAGGAAAGCAGTTCGCGTTTTTCAGCGGGTTTCTCTTGGGCGAAGAGTGCGGTGGCGAGGGCGAGGAGGATGAGAGCGGGTTTCATGGTTTTGAGTGGAAAGTGCCGAGTGATTTGACGGCAGGTTTGATTTCATAGGCCGTCTATGTCCGCTACGCTTCCATTGTGATCCGTGGAAGAGAGGGCTGGTGATGGGGTTGGGAACGAAGGGAGCGGGTTGCAAACCCACGCTCCATATTGGGGGGGATGCGGGGCGGGTTGGGTAAAGGGCTTGTAAATTATTTGAGGGCGTTGATGAGGGTGATCATTTGCTGTGCCTGCGGGCTGTGGGCGTAGGCCTGTTTCACTGCGGCTATCGTAGGTGCGAGGTCGCGGAAGTTGATGGCATCGGCGAGGGGGCCGGGCTGGAGTTTCTGGGCGGCGAGCAGGGACAGGGCGGCGAGCTGCATCTGCGGCCGGGAGCGGTCGATGGCGGGTGCTTGGGACTCGTAGGGAATGGTCCAGCTGCGCTCGACCATCTCGCCGGTGGCGGTGTCGCGGAAGCGGACGTAGAGCTCGCCGATCTCGCCGGAGCCATTCGGGAGGGGCTCAACCTGGTAGAGGGCGGTGCCGGATTCGTCGGCGGCGAGCTCGGCGGCATCGACCGAGTCGTTGCGGAAATCCTCGGTCTTGAGGCGATCTTTCTCGAAGCCGATGAGCTTGTAGTTGCCGACGCGCTGCGGGTTGAATTTGACCTGGATTTTGACGTTCTCCGCAGCGGGGCGGAAGGCTCCGGCGAGCTTTTTGGCGAGGTTGCCGGCGGTGTTCTCTCCGACGAGGTAGTAGCGGCCGTTGCCGTGGCGGGAGAGTTCGGAGAGCAGACGATCGTTGATGTCGTTCGTGCCGATGCCGGCGATGTCGAAGGCGAGATCCTGCTGGCGAAGTTCTTTCACTCGCTCGGCGAGGAGTTCGGGATCGGCGTTGCCGAGGTTTGCGGCGCCGTCGGTGAAGAGGACGATGCGATTCTGTGCACCATCGACCTTGTGGCGGAGGGCGAGGTTTTCCGCGAGCTTGAGGGCTTGCTCGATGTTGGTGCCGCCTTCGCTGGAGCTTTGGTTGATGATGTCGGGAAGCTGCGCCGCATCGTCTCCGGAAATGGAATCCGCGAGCAGGCTGGGGGTGCGGGAAAAGCCGATTACGGTGATGCGGTCGTCAGGCTGCATCAAGGTTGCGAGCTGAGTGAGGGCGGTGTTCATCGCGGCGCGGCGGTCGGCGCGGGCCATGGAGCCGGACTGATCCACCAGCAGGGTCAGGACAAGCGGCTGGGTGGCGGCACGACCGGTGGAGGCGGTGCGGACCGACATGCGGACGAGGTTGCGACCGGGGATAATAGGATGGGCGAGCTGGCCGATGGCGGCTGCGACCGGCTCTCCGGAGGAAGGTGCGGGATCGTCGTAGGAAACGCCGTTGTAGAATTGTTCCGGCTTGATCGAGGCAGGATCGGGGCGCTCGCCCTTTTCGATAGCGGAGCTGGCGACCTGGAACGAGGCGTCGGAGATGTTCAGGGAGAAGGTGGAGAACGGCTCCTGCTCGGCTGGGATTTCCTGCGAGAGATCGGCGAGATCGACGGGTTTTGATTTGCTCAGCTCGGTGAGCTTTCCCTGAAGGGCATTCCAAAACCTGAACTGGGACTGCTTTTTCGAATCGTTGATCGCGGGATCCTCCATCTGCTTGCGAAGCTCGCTCATGGCTTCCTGGATGGCGGGGATGTCGTTGGGGGAGTTTGACTGAAACAACCTGCCTACCGTCGGGATGTCACCGAGAAGTGGAACCTCGTCATTTTCAGTGAGGTCGCCTCCTAGGTCGGGTCCCCTGAACAGGTATTGGGAGCTATACCCTGAATTGATCTCATAGTCGAATTCTCCCTTCGACTTCGTGGCATCTGATTCACTGGGAGTGCTCGTCCTGCTAGGTGGCATCGCCACCTCATTATCCGGGATCCGCGCTGCTTTGTCGGCGGCTATCTGTCCATTTTCCTGTCCGGCACGCCCTAGTTTGCCACGGGCTTTCGCTTTGGCGATCTCGGAGAACCCGGTCGCATTCCCGATCCCCTTGCCCAAGGCGATCGCCGAAGGGGGGGCGTTGTCTTCTTCGGACATCTGTCCAGCGGCAGACGCCGAGTCCAGGTTATCCGAAAAGGTCGATCCGACAGGGGAATTGTGATCCGCCAGTTCCGAGCCCGCTTCGGGTTCGAGTTCTCCCAAATCGTCGAGTCCCTTCGTTAGTTCCGATATCTTCAGTGGAAGTATCGCTGGCAACTCAGCCAGGTCTGGGATCTTGTCTGAATCCTCAGCATCTTCGAGTTGCCCGGGTTCCATCTGGGCGCCGGATCTTGGTTGCTGCTGCGCCGTTTCAATCTCCCGCGGCCCATCTTGCGGTGTGGTGTCGAGATTGTGCGACATATCGGGCTTCTTGGTGTCGTTCTCCACTGTCGCAAGGCCTGCGACTTCATCATCGTCTTCGTCTTGTATGTTGTGCAGCGTGGCCTCGAACCGCTCGATCTGCTTCTTGTCCGTAAAGTTCGATTCTTGGCGTGCGAGGTCTTCAGACATTTCCTCGAGATTACGTTTCTCCGCGCCCTGTTTGAGATCGAGATTCATGAGTTCTTTCTCCTCTTCCATCCCCTCCTTGAGCTTTTCTTCCACCTCGGCCAGGGTCAAAGTCACCGAACGGGCGGACTCCTCACTGCTTTCACCAAGTGACTTCGCCAGCTCGAGATTCTTGTTCTTCTCCAACTTTTTGAATTCTCCATCCTTGAACTTTAGCATGTCATTGGGGGCGCGATTCCCATCCTTGGTCAGCTTCTCATCGATGACCGCACCACTGCCCGACCGCACTTTCGGCAACGGGGAATCGGGCGAGGGCGGCTTCATCCGATCGGTTTTCGGAATTGGCATACCCGGCAGCGAGGGGATGATATCGCGTGTCTCACCACCGCCAATTGCGGCCTGAAGCTTGTCTTTTCTGTCCTTAGCCGACTTCACGAACCAGTCATCGGCAGAGGCACTCTTTCCTTCCTTCCCGTACACAACGGGCGCACCTGAAATGTCTCCAAGCACGACTCTATCAACAAAATTCACGTCCTCGCCCTCCTTGTCCTGACCGGGGTTGTTGAGAATTGCGTCGATGTTGTTGCGAGTGATCGCTTCGTCGCCGGGGCGGAGTCCGCCGGTGACGATTCCGCCGCTGGTGACGATTCCGTTCCCGTCTTCGTTGGTCTCAGGGATGCCGGGGATCGAATCACCCTTTAGGCGCTTGAAGTAGTTGTTCCCTAGAGAGTCAGAACTGCGTCCTTTCATCGCCAATGTTTTGTCCTTCTCTGCGAAACTTGAACTGCCACCGGAGCCGGCACCGCCACCGCCACCGGCATCTTCGCCGCCCCAGCCTTTTCCGAAATCAGATCCGTCACCAAATTCTGATGATGATTCTGCTGTTTCTATTTCCGGGACGGGAATGCTGGTTGAGCCTACCTTATTGCCTGCAATGATTTTCCTCTGGTTTTCTTTGCTGAAAGGCATTTTTTCCACACTGGCGGGTGCGGAAGCTGGGGCTGCCGATAATTGTCTGGAAACGCGGCTGGTGGGTTTGGGTTTGGCGGTCGCGACTTCCTTCTTTTCCGAAACAAGGCTTTCGGAAACCTCCACCGACTTGAGCTTCATCTTCATGTTTTCGAGGCGGGATGATTCGCGCCTCAGATCACGTTCCGCACCGGCGAGATCTTGGGTGTCGATCATGCGTTCGAGTGCGTCGGAATCTGCGGCGGCTCTGTGGCTTACCTCCATGGCTGCCTCGGGTTGCATCATATCGGTGAAGATGAAGAAGCGTTTGGTGAAGAGGGTGACGAGGAAGACGGCGGCGATGCCGAAAGCAGCGCGGAAGGAGGCGCGGCGGATGCGGTTTTCGCGGTGGGGGATGATAACCGGGACGGGGCCGAGGTGAGGGGCGAGCGCGGCGCGCTTTTCCGTGGAGAGTTTCCACTCCGCATCCGGGGAGTTGGAGGTGGTTTCGGCGTCTTTGAGGAGGCCGTGGAGGGTGCGGGTGCGGTTTGCGAAGAGCTTGAGCTCGGGGGATTTCGCGATCAGGGATTCGATCTCGGCGGCTTCGAAGGGGGAGGCCTCACCGAGGATATAGGCGGTGATGCGGGCTTCGAGATGCTCGTCGGGGACGGGTTGGAGCTTGTCGTTCATGGCTTTCGGATGGATTCCCCGCCGAGGCGCAAAGGCCGCGGAGGAACGCAGAGGAAGAGAGTTTGGATAGGGAAAGTTATTTGAACCGCCAAGGTCGCGAAGTGCGCCAAGGTGGAGGTCCTGTTTGAAAGTTGGATTTTGAGATTTAGAAGTTTCTAGCCCTCGGAGGTTTCGATGCCGAGGTGGCGCATTGAGGTGGCCAGGGATTTGAGAGAGTGGTGGAGTTTGTAGCCGACGTTTGAGACGGTGAGGTTGGTCTGGCGGGCGATTTCGTCGTATTTGAGTCCGGAGAGGTATTTGAGCGAGACGAGTGTGCGGTCGGGCTCGGGGAGTTCGGCGATGAGGAGTTGGAGGGTGCCGATGGTTTCGAGTTTCCCGAGGGTGGTTTCGGGGTCGGGATTTTTGCTTTCCCATTCCTTGGAGTCCTGCGGCGAGGCTTCCAAGGAGGTGTTTCGTTTGTTGTTGCGGAGGTGGTTGAGGGCGAGGTTGCGGACGCAGCGGAACAGCCAGGGGCGGGGTTTTTCCACCTCGTTCCAGTGGGAGTGGAGGCGCATGAAGGCATCTTGGACGATGTCCTCGGCTGTTTCCCGCTGGCCGGTGAGGCCGTGGGCGTAGCGGAGGAGGGGCGATTCCTCGGCGTCGAATATGTGGCGGAGCGTGGGTTTTTCCTCCATGGTTCGTTGTTTCGTGGAGGAGGAAAGAACCGCGATGGCTCCGTCGCCGTTACGGGCGGCGGAGTTGTTGTCTGGAGGTTCCATGGACGATTGGGAGCATGCTTTCTACGGTTATGACACGTGGGGGGGAGGAAACTTAGAAGAAACTTTAAATTTTAAACCCGAAACTCTAAGGGAGAGGTTTTGGGAACGAGAAAAGCCCTAGGGTGCGTGGCACCTTGGGGCTTGGGTTGGGGGGGTGGCGGACCGGCATCAGCCACTCCTTTGGACTCCTTTAGAAATGGAAGATCAGGCCGGTGGTGAGGCCGTGGTCGAATTCATCGGAGTTTTGAGGAAAAACCTTGCGGCCACGAAGATGGAGGTTTGAAGTGGTCCCGCAAAACGGAGCCAGAGTCTTATTGATGAAATGAGCTGGTCTTTGAGGGGGCAAATCCCCGAAAAGAGACCAGAAACATGAAACGAAAAAGAAGACACCTAACCGCAGAATT
>CAJQKQ010000074.1 GCA_905478925.1 uncultured Verrucomicrobiales bacterium | reverse complement strand
TGCGGCACAAGGATTTCAAATACAACAAGACCCTGCCCAAGATGTTGGAGGAGGCTCCGGCCGCTCTCGTTGCACACCTGAATCATCCCAATGGCTGGTGGCGTATGGAAGCTCAGAAGCTCATTGTCCTCAAGGCAGACAAGTCGGTTGTCCCGGCTCTGATCAAGATGGCCCAATCGGATTCCTCTCATCTGGGACGCATTCACGCCCTCTGGACTCTGGAGGGCCTCGACTCGATCACTCCGGCGATTGTCACCGTCGCTGCTGCCGACAAACACCCTCGTGTTCGTGAAGCGGCCTGCCGCCTTGGCGAGCCTTACTACAGCGGCACCGGGGAGCTCGCAGCCCTTGCGACGACCTTGGCAGCAGATCCAGTTGGCCTAGTGAGAAAGCAGGCTGCGCTGAGCATGCGATACGCCAAGCAGGCCTCGGCACCCCAGCCTGCCCCGGCTCCTGGGAAGGGGCGCTACGACAAAAAGGAACTGGCGCTGATCAAGCAAGGCGAGGCCGTTTACTCCACGCTGTGCACCACTTGTCATGGAGCCGATGGCAAAGGATTCACGACCGATGACAAGCTCGTCATGGGCCCATCCCTGGTGGGGTCACCGCGGGTCAATGGTCACCCCGCACTCTCCGTCAGCACCGTCCTCTACGGCCTAGAAGGCCCGATCGATGGCAAGACCTACGCGGCGCAGTTGATGGTTCCGATGGGGACTAACGACGACAAGTGGGTGGCTGGTGTGATCAGCTACATCCGGACCTCTTTTGGAAACACCGGAGCACCGGTCACTCCGAAAATGGTCGCGAAAATTCGGAAGAGCGATGCCCGTAAAAAGCATTGGACCCAAGCCGAGATTGAGAAGGCGCACGACATGGTCATGACGGATCGCAGCAAATGGATCCTGACCGCGAGCACCAACCCGGGCGCCCTGAAGAATGCCATCGATGGCAAGATGTCGACCCGCTACGACACCAAGGGCGTGCAGAAGAAGGGAATGTGGCTCAACATCGAACTTCCGGAAACTCGCCGGGTTAGTGGCATCGTCCTCAACAACATCCCTTCCGCCAACGATGGCGCGAAGGAGTTCAAAGTGGAAGCCTCCACGGACGGGAAAACTTGGTCCGTCGTCATCGCCAAGGGGAAGGCCGGCAAGCCGAACAACGAAATCCTCTTTCCGAAGGCGGTCCAGGCCAAGCACCTCAAGATTACCTTGGGTGCGAACCACGGCGGCAACTACTGGTCCATTCACGACCTGCAACTCCACGGCAGCAAGCGCCAGGGAGAGTTTGGAGTATTTCCCAAAAATCCCCCATCAAAACAAATCGTCCAAATGTCTTTAGGTAGCGGGATGACTCGTCGGAGGTTTGTGCTGACAGGCAGCATGGTGGTGGCTTCAGCGAAGTCGTTGGTGGGGGAGAACGGGGATCAATTCACCGAGGAAATTCAATGAAACGTAGCACACGATTAAGCACCAATTTCGGTCTGTTCCTGGCAAGTTGCATCCTCTCCTTCGCGGGCCCGCCGCCCGTCCCGGACTCCTTTCTTCTCCCCGAAATAAACGGCCCCGTTCTCTCTGGCACCGATGCCATTGATAAGATGCGCGTCATCAAGCCCTACAAGCTTGAACTGGTGGCCGAGGAACCCGCGGTCATGAACCCTGTGGTCATGCGCTTCGACGAACTTGGCCGGCTGTGGGTGGTCGAGATGGTCGGCTTCATGAACGACATCAAAGGGACGCAGGAACTCGACAAGGTGGGGCGCATCAGTATTCTTGAGGACACCACGGGGGACAGCAAATTGGACAAGGCGACCGTCTTTCTGGACCAACTCGTCGAGCCGCGGGCCATCGCCTTTCACAAGAACGGCATCCTCTGGGCCGACACGAAAAAGCTTTATCACACGGTCGTGATCGATGGCGACAAGCCGGGCAAGACCATTGTCGTCGACGAGAACTACGGTCCGGGCAAGAGTGTTGAGCACAAGACGAACGGCCTCATTCGCGCCATCGACAATTGGTATTACAACGCCAAGAGCAAGCTGCGCTACAAGGAGGTTGACGGGAAATGGCTCATCGAAGAAACCGAGTATCGTGGGCAGTTCAGTCTCAGTGCCGACAACCACGGACGCCTCTATCATGGCCAGCAGAACACCTTCATGCGGGCCGATATTTTTGCCCCGAATTTTTTCCTGATGAATCCACAGGTGGATCTCAAAATCACGCGAAGCGCCTGGCTGAACAACGTCATTCTTCCGGACTGTTTCTGCATCAAGGTCAATGAACAGCCGGTCTACCCAGTGCGCCGTAACATGGACATGCGCGACGCCTGGACGAAGCCTGAGGCGGGGCATGTTGACGAACACGGCTTCAGCAACCGGGCGACATCCGCCTGCGGCCATTTTTTCTACCGCGACAACTACTTCCCTGAGACCTTTGACGGAATCATCGCCGAGCCTGCCGTGCATATGGTCAAAGTGCTCACGATTGAGCGCAAGAACGGCATTCCCTACGGCCGCGACACCTTTTCGAAGGAAGAGATCATCGCCAGCCCTGACACCCGATTCCGGCCGGTCGAAATCCGTTCCGGTCCAGACGGCACCATCTACATTGCCGACATGTATCACGGCATCATCCAGCACAAGATCTACATGAACGCGCACCTCACCAAGCTCATTAACGAGCAGAAGCTGGATGCGCCGGATTATCTGGGACGCATCTATCGCCTGTCGATCGATGGAAAGAAAGGCAATGCCTGGAAGCCGATACGAAATGCAGGACTTGACGAACTCGTCAAGTCGTTGGCCAGCAAGAATCCATGGCGTCGGGACCATGCCCAGCGGATCCTTGTCGATCGCCGCGATGCGGCCGCCGCCGGGAAGGTCGAGGCGCTCTTGGAATCAACAGAATTGCCGTTGGCAAAGATGCATGCGCTCTGGACACTTGAGGGACTTGGCGCGATCAAGGAGTCCCATATCATCGCGGGATTGGCCCACGCCAATGCCGACGTTCGCATCCACGCCACACGCATCAGCTGGCAGTTTGATCATAGCGATGCCCTTCTGGATGCGCTGCTCAAGGCGATCCCGTCGGAGTTTGCGGAGTCCGCATATTATGTTTCCCAGCGCGTCGCCAACTTTCCCCAAGAACGCGCCAGAGCTGCGCTGACCACGGCCTATCTGGCATGGCACAAAGAGCCGTTCTTCATGGAAGGGTTGATCAGCGGGAGTGGTGATCACACCATGGAGTGGATCAAGTCGCTGCCGCTTGGCGCAGCACGGAGTGCCATGCTCAGCCGCTATGTTTTGGCAACGACGAAGGAGGCCAAGCAAACGGTCGATCTTACGGGGGCGGATCTCAAGGTATGGAAACAGGGCGAGCGGGCATATATGATCTCGTGCTTCGCTTGCCATAACGTCGATGGATCCGGGTTGCCGGAGATGGGGCCGCCCTTGGTCGGCTCAGAGTGGGTTTTGGAGCAGCCGGAGCGTTTCGCCAAGATCCTGCTCCATGGGATGCAGGGGCCCATCACGGTGAAAGGAAAACACTACAAACCGACCGCGGCCATGCCTGGGCTGGGGACTGTGATGAACGATCAGCAGCTTGCCGAGATCATGACCTACGTCGGTAATTCATGGGGAAATTCGATTGGGGTTGTTGATCGTGCGGTCATCGCCAAGGCACGCAAGGCGACTGCTGATCGGAGTGGCCCGTACACGCCAGAGGAGTTGGGAGCAAAGTAAGTGGCATGGGCCAGTGTTGCGCTTGCCAGCAGCACCGCTCCAGCTTACCTACCTTGCCTGCGTTCAATCCCTCCTCGGAAATCAAAAAAAATGCAAACTCCAATAACCCCCTATCTTCCCCATGACAGCCCCTCCGAAAACCTCTCCCAAAAAGCAAATTCCTAGCAGTCAGTCTGTGTGTTGTTACCAAGTGATGAGCCAATTAAAACAAATCGTGTTGCTGCTGTTCTTGCTTATGGGCAGTCATACTTTACTGCTTTCAGCCGAGCGGCCGAATATCGTCTGGATTGTCGTCGACGACATGTCGAGTCACTTTGGGTATCAGGGTGAGAAACTAGTGAACACGCCGCACGTCGACCGTCTGGCCAAGGAGGGCGTGGTCTTCAGTCGCGCTTACGCGACGGCACCGGTATGTTCCGCCTTTCGTTCGGCAATGATTACCGGTATGTATCAGACGACGATCGGTGCGCACCATCATCGCAGTGGACGCGGCAAGCTGAAGATCGAACTACCCGCGGGCGTGCGCACTGTTCCTGAACTTTTCCGTGAGGCGGGTTACTACACGAGCATTGCGGATGCTAGTGGCAAGCGAACAGGCAAAAAGGATTACAATTTTGTATATGATAAGCACAAGCTTTACGACGGTTTCGATTACAATCATCGCGCTGCAGGACAACCATTCTTCGCGCAGTTCCACCTGCGGGGTGGTAAACTGCGTAACGTCGAACGCTGGTACAAGGAAGCGAAAGAAGGGCTGAAGCATTTGGTCGATCGCAAAGCGGTCAAACTTCCGCCATACTACCCAGATCATCCAGTCATTCGCGAAGACTGGGCACAGTATCTCGATTCAGTGAATTATACCGATGTGGAAGTAGGGCGCATTATCGACCGCCTCAAGCGTGATGATGCACTCAAAAATACCATCGTATTTTTTCTGACGGACCATGGAATCAGCTCTGCTCGTGGAAAGCAGTTTTTGTATGAAGAAGGTATTCATATCCCATTTTTCGTATGGGCTCCTGGCCTGCTGCCCAAGGATAAGATCCGCGATGACTTCATTGCTCACATTGATCTCGCTGCCACTTCAATCCATCTTGCCGGTATCACTTTACCCGATGGCATGCAGGGACGTCCGCTTTTTCATCCCGAAGCTAAGCCTCGCGAGTTTGTGGTCTCCGCACGTGACCGCTGCGACGCAACTGTTGACCGTATTCGTAGTATCCGCTCGGGTAACTATAAATATATTCGCAACTTCTACCCGCTGCGGCCTTACCTTCAGCCTAGCCAATATAAAGACACGAAGCCTTTTATGCCGGTATTGCGCGAACTCTACGCTGCAGGCAAGCTAAACGCAGTCCAGTCCTTGCATCTCGCTGAAACGCGACCCGAAGAAGAACTCTATGATCTCAGCACAGACCCTTGGGAGATAGATAACCTCGCCGCTGATCCCGTTCACCGGGAATCGCTCATCGGTTTGCGTGCCCTGCTGGATGATTGGATCATCGAATCAGACGACAAAGGCCGTCATCAAGAGCCCATGGCTATGTATGATAGTGACATGGCGCCATCACTCCAGAACGCTCGTAAGAGGAGTCCTCAAGCAGCAGCAGAGAAGGAAGCCAATATCGCGCTGATGAAGCGGTGGCTCTCCGAAGGTAAATAATCAGGGCGCGCATGGGGACAGGCCGGCTGAATACTCAGGGACACCCCGCAAAAAGCAAATTCCTAGCAGTAACTCTCCCAAATTGACCCATGAGATTCCTTCTTGCCCTCACCCTCCTCGTAACGCTCCCCGCAGCCGCCGACCAGCCCAATTTCGTCTTCATCCTCGTCGACGACCTCGGCAAAGAAGACCTCGGCATCGAAGGTAGTGCATTTTACGAAACTCCTCGCATCGACGCATTAGCAAAACGCAGCATGCGCTTCGTGCGCGGCTATTCATCGTGCCAGGTGTGCAGCCCATCCCGGGCAGCAATTCAGAGCGGCAAAACTCCCGCCCGCCTGCAAATCACTGATTACATTTCGGTGAAGGGCGACAACCAACCGGAGCAATGGAACCGCAATACCAAGCTGCTGCCTTCCCCATACAAAAGCGAGCTACCGCTGGAAGAAGTCACGGTCGCCGAAGCGCTGAAGGAGAATGGTTACAGCACTTTTTTCGCCGGTAAGTGGCATCTCGGCGCCGATGGATTCACCCCTTCCGAGCAGGGATATGATGTCAACGTCGGCGGTTATCACTATGGCACACCTCCGGGCGGCTATCACTCTCCCTACAACAACCCAAAGCTCAGTGATGACGAACCCGGCGCCGAGTTGCCGATCCGGCTCGGCAACGAAACCGCGAAATTCATTTCCGAACAAGCCAAGGGCGGTGCGCCATTTTTTGCCATGCTATCGTTCTACTCGGTTCACGCACCGATCCAATGCAGCGAAAATCGCTGGAAAAAATACCAGGCCAAAGCCGAAGCGATGGGCCTGACCAAGCGAAGCGAACCGCGCTTCGAAATCGATCGCAGCAAAGAAGTTCGACAGGTGCAGGATCACCCGGTCTACGCTGGAATGATGGCAGCTCTCGACGACGCCGTCGGCGTGGTGCTCGACGCCATCGAAGACGCAGGCATCGCCAACAACACCGTGGTCATTTTCACCTCCGACAACGGCGGCGTTTCGTCCGGCGACGGATTCGCCACCGCCTGCCTGCCAATGCGCGGCGGCAAAGGACGCCAGTGGGAGGGCGGTATTCGTCAGCCCTACTACATCGCCTGGCCCGGCGTAACCAACGAAGGGGGAATCAGCGAAGTCCCAGCAACGGGCACCGATTTTTACCCCACCATTCTCGACATGGCCGGGCTCGATGGGAAGCCAGAGCAACACCTCGATGGCGTCAGTCTGGTTCCAGCACTAAAAGGTGAGTCCGTCGATGCGCGCGACCTGTTCTGGCACTATCCCCATTACGGAAACCAAGGCGGCGATCCTTCCGCCATCATCCTGCGCGGCGACTGGAAGCTGATCCACTATTTCGAGGACGGCCGATACGAGCTGTACAACATCGCCAGGGACACCGGCGAAACCAACGACCTCGCCGCTGAGCGGTCTTCGAAAGTGACCGAAATGGCCACCGCTCTGAAGACGTGGCAGAAGGAAGTCGGCGCAAGTTTCCCCACCGAGAAGCCGAACTACAGTGCCGAGAATCACCAGCAATCGATGCAGCAGTTGAAAAAGGTGGGATTGCCAAGACGCGAGAGCCAACACGCTGAGTTCCTCAACCCTGACTTCATTCCCAAAGGCGGCTGGTGGGATCAGCGCGGAAAGTAAACGCCGCATTCCACATACCGCCCCCCTGATCCAAAACCCAAAATCCAAGATCCCATGTTCACTCGCCTCGTTCTCTCCCTGACAGGGATCTTCGCGTTCTCGCTATCCTCCCAAGCCGCCGCGCCCAACATCATCGTCATTCTTGCCGACGACATGGGCATCGGTGATATCGGTGCGTTCCGGGAATTGTATCAGGGCGGGCCAGAGGATTTGCCGCCGGCTCAGTGGGGCTGCACCTATCCGGGAGATCTAGACGTGCAGCTGTCTCATCAATTCACACCGAACCTCGACCGTCTAGCCAAAGGGGGTATTCGCTGCACGCGGGCCTATTCGGGGGCGTGGTGCGCGCCGAGCCGCCAGATGCTGCTGAGCGGTCAGTGGTCGAGTCGCCGTAATGCGTATGATCATCCGTGGATGGGAAAACAGCTGCGCGATGCGGGCTATGTGACCGGCTTTGTCGGGAAATCGCACGGCAGAAAGCCAACGGATAAAGTGTATGGCAACACCAATCCGCAAACTGCCGAATTTGACGACGGCCTATTTTTTAACAACGGCGCGCGCGGGTTTTACATGACCGAAGGCGAGACCCTGCCGGGTCGCGTCGGACTCAAGCCGTTTAAGTTTACTGCCAAAGCCGATGACTATATCACCGACGTGTTCACCGACCACGCCGTGCAGTTTATCGAGCGGCACGCCGACGAGCCCTTCATGTTGTATCTCCCATACACCGCGCCGCACGAGCCGCTGCACGGAAAGCCGGAAGACCTCAGGAAAATGTTCCCGAAGGTGTTCGCCGGCCAATCCGATGAATCCATTATCGCCAAAGTGGCCGGTCACAAATTTCGCGGAGTATCCGATGAGATGAAGGCCTATCACTACGCCGCCATGGTCCACAATATGGATCTGGGCATCGGACGAATTTTCCAAACCTTGGAAAAACTGGGAATCGATGAAAACACCCTCATCATCTTCACCAGCGACAACGGCGCGCAGTGGGGCAGCAACTATCCGGCGCACGGGCATAAAGGCGAAACCCGGGACGCCGGCATCCGCGTGCCGTTTATTGTCTGGTCCGCGGCGCTCGCCGCATCGGACCGCTCCGGTTCCGTTTATAATGGGCTGGTTTCCTTGGCCGACATTGCACCGACGCTGGTTGCGCAGGCTACGGGCAAGCTGACGGACCATCCCTCCGACGGAACGGATATCATGCCCTATCTGTCGGGGCAGCAGCAGCCACTGACCGGGCGCACGTGGTTCTGGTCCAATGCCTGCAAGGGGAATTCGTTGAAAGTCAATTTGGATGGCGCACACGAATTTATCGATGGGCCGCTCCCAGATGCGATTATGCAGAGCGTCTACATTCGCGATGATCAGAAGATTACCTGCTGGAATCAGTCCGGTTCGGATGAGTTCGGAGCCGTTTACAACCGCCTTCCGGATGTTGCCGGTAAACAAGATCCAGCTTCACTGGTGATTGAACACCCGCCGGTCGCAGGGCAGGTTCCTGTCGAAGGCCCCGGGCGCGTGCTGTTTGATGAAATGCTCCAAATGATTAGTGAGTCGGACGGCGGCGTAGTTCCCAAGTGGAGCGGTGCGCCGGATCTGGATAAATATTCCTGGTGGTTTATTGATCAGTAGCAGAATCAATGAATTTTGGGGGATTTTCAGGGACAGGCTCCCAGGCGCATACCCCCTTTCACCCCTCTCCGATCCCCTCAACGGCGCCCCCAAGCGCCCCACCCCAAAAGCAAATTCCTAGCAGCCAAAGGTTTTGCGAATCGAGCTCTAGAAAGGAACTCTCCCGACCCTACCGCCCTTGCTGACGACCAACTAATCATCATAATATTGGTGTCCATCAATCGACCGCAAAACGAATGATTCGCTCTACTCAATTTTTTCGCTCAGGGACCATCGCCCTCCTCGCCGCTATTCTGTTGTCGCCGCTCATCACAGCGGCCCAGAAAAACGTTCTCCTTATCATGGCGGACGACTACAACTACTGGACCGGCAAAAACGGCTATTACCCTCAAGCCCACACGCCCAACATCGACGCCCTCGGAGATCGTGGCGTCTTTTTCACCGAAGCTCACTCCTCTTCACCCGTCTGCCACCCTTCGCGCAACGCTCTCTGGTCTGGCATCCATCCCATCACTAGCGGCATCTCTCGAAACGGCGAAGCCTTCATTCGTGACCACGCGGGTTTCGAAAACATTACCTCGCTACATCAGTACTTCGCCCAACGCGGATACTATACCTACGGTGGAGGCAAACTATGGCACCCCGGTCGCATGGACCCAAACAACAACGATGTAGACCCTGGCAACTGGCACGAACTCAATTCTCAAAACACCGGAGCCAACGGTGGTACCTACAAATCTTATCAACTCACCTCCAAATCCAACTACGCTTGGTCCGGCAACACCAACGCCATGACCACCAACAATACCAACGATTTCGCACTCGCCACTCAAGTCGCGGATTTCATTACCAACTACGACAAACAAAGCCCTTTCTTCGTCGCCTGCGGCCTGTTCCGCCCTCACATGCCCTGGCGTAGTCCTAAAGAGTTTTGGGACAAAATTGACTCCGCCAACCTAGCGCCTCCTCCCGGCTACGACCCCACTCTCGATGAACCCGGCGGAGCCGTCCACCAAGAGATCGTCGCCAACGGAAAATGGGAAGATGCCATCCACGCCTACCTCGCTGCCTGCGCGCTCGCCGATCACAACGTCGGAGTTCTCATGGACGCTCTCAACAGCTCATCCTTCAAAGACGATACCATTATCGTATTCGTAGGCGATCACGGCTGGTCGCTTGGTGAAAAAGGGCACTGGGGCAAATTCTCCGTCAACGACGAAGCCAACCACACCACTCTCATTATCTATGATCCCTCATCTGATGGGAACGGACAGCTCTGTCGTAAAGCCGTCAGTCTTCAAGACCTCTACCCAACACTTTTAGAACTCAGCGGCCTCGAACCCAACCCGCTCGCTCAAGGTAATAGTCTCAAACAAATTCTAGATACGCCCGACTCCGTCGCCTGGAATAAACCGATTTTCATGAAGTATGGGGACACCGAATACATGAAAACGGAAACATTCCGATTCATAGAAAACGGTGACGACTCAGAGCTCTACCACAATCCCTCCGACCCTCACCAAAGGTCAAATCTGTACGGACAAGCGCAATACAATGACACCGTATCCTGGTTTCGCTCCAAGCTCGCAGCCTTTCGATCCCAAGGAGAGGCCATCAAAACCAAACTCGCCGTAGCCCCAACCAATGGCGGCCCGGGACCGAAGAACGAGACAAACGACCCATCTCTATCCCTCGAAGTCTACAACTACCCAGATATCATCGTACCACCCACCAGCGTCAAAGACGGCGACCACGACTTTACCGCCGAAACGAAACGCTCCACTCAGTACTCAGTCAGTCTTAGCCAAGGAGACACGGAAAAGACAAGCTACGTCATGTTCACGCCCAACCCCCACAAAACCGGCGGTTTAGGCCTCACCCCCGATACGCACTGGACCAATTTCTCATTCGAGGGCCCGATCAAAATCACCGTCACCAACCTCTCCGGCCCCATTGAACAATGCCAAGTCTACCCCAGTAAGAAAGCTCCATCCATCGAAATTTCGGGCAACCAGGTCACCTTCAGACTCCCATCCCTCAAAGACCTCACTCCTCTTCAGCTCTTCGTTCGCATCAATGCAAACGACATGAACCCTCTCCTCCTTTTCGCCGATCCGCCTGAGACGGATATACCCAACCTCTCGGACGCCGCAAATGTAGAAATCATAAAGACGACGGATGACGTAGAGACAGTCAAAACCAAGCTAACAAGCCCCAAGCCCTACGCTGTATTCGAAGAGGGAATACACTCCTACGGGAACCAAACTGGAAATGATTACCCCGGCTATCGACTTCCGTACGTATCCGACAAGAAAGTCTACCTCCCAGGAGGAGCCTACGTCATCGGCACCTTCGACGGGAATGACGTCCACAACTCTAAAATCTACGGACGCGGCGTACTCTCCACCTGTGGCAAAGATCGCCTCGCTCAAGCCGTATCCATCCCCTATTCCATGATCCACCAAAGCGGCAGAGGATCCAACCAAATAGCAGAAGGTATCATCACCAGAGACCCTCCCCACTTCCATCTCACCTACCGCGGAGAAGTCGTCATCGATAACGTAAAGATGATCGGATACTGGCACCAAACGGACGGCACCGTCACTGGCGACAATTCCGTCGTGAAGAACACCTTCATGAAAACCAACGACGATTACATCAAGGTGTATTCGCAAAATTGTTACCATGTAAACAACACCATGTTTCATCAAGTCAACGGAGCGCCCTTCCAGTTTTGCTGGGGCAATCAGAACGGCGACAACAACTTAATGAAGGACACCTACCTCATCTACAGTTCATACAACCCCGGCGCCAACCATAAGAAAAACACAGCCGTCATCTGCGCTCGCAACGCCCCTGAAGCAATCACTGAGAACAACACCTGGGACGGCATCCACATCGACAACGGCTGCCACAAACTCCTCGGGCTCAACGCCCAAAACGAAGCAGCTTCCATCTTTAGAAACTTCCTCATCAAAAACGTCGAACTCAATACCGGCAACGCAGACTCACCCCAAGACGGCGGCAGCTATCTCAGAGACGGCAACGAAATCAATTTTCAAAACATCGCCTTCGAAAACCTCACGATCAACGGCGACAGGATAACTGGAGAAAACAGCGGCAGCGACATAGACGACGATGGAAAAGTCTGGTTTATCGAAGGAGGTTCGCACGCAAGCTTCACTCAAAGCGACTCCGTCCCTCAAACGCCAAATGCACCCATCATCCCAAGTCAGGTTCCCCAGCAATAGAGCTGTCTGCCCACCTCCAAGCCACGAATCCGGCCTTCAACTACACCTGCCAATCATCAGAAGATGCCCGTCCCTGGACGGACATCCCTCTCAGCTTCGATCCAAACGCCCAGAACTGGACCACCAAAGATCCAATACTCCCAATCTCCTCCGAAAAACAAAGCGTTAACGACTACTGGTCCCTCAAGTTGTGAAAGGGGACAGTCCCGCAGGATCGGCATTAAAAGGGGTTCGTGAAATGCGGCGTTGGATACGACCACCCCCCTTTCACCCCTCTCAGATCCCTCCAACGGCGCCCCCAAGCGCCCCACCCCAAAAGCAATTTCCTAGCAGCCCCCCTCCCGGGCCCGCCCGGGGAAAATCATTGATGAAACGGGGCTCCGAGCACCAGTTTCATAAGAGTGACCCGTAACGCTCGGCAGCTTGCAACCTTCGACCTTCGACCAGCGCCGACATGGTGTCCCGAGGAAATCCCCCTCGATGATGGCCGCACCTTGGTTCTCGAAGATTCCTACGCCGCCCGGCCAACTCCAACCGCTGCCAAAAACCTTCTTGGTAAAGCGGTCTGGAAAGCTACGCTCACGGCCAGTGAAACTGACCGCCAAAACCACCATCTCCCCGCCCTCCGGTCCGGCCCAACGGCTGCTTCAGGAGCCTCCCGCTAAAAGCAATTTCCTAGCAGTAATCCATCTTACCCTAACCACCATATTATTTAGCCTCGTTGCTCCATTAGCCGCAGCCCCGGCCAAAAACGTCGTCATCTTCCTTGTCGATGACCTTGGCTATAAAGATCTCGGTTGCTATGGCAGCGATTACTATGAGACCCCTAATATCGACAAACTTGCGAAAGAAAGCCTGCGGTTCACAGACGCCTATGCCGCCTGTGCGGTGTGCACCCCCACTCGGGCGAGCATGCTTACTGGAAAGTATCCAGCCCGAATGATGTTAACCAATTGGCTCCCCGCTGGACGATGGGATGCTGCGAAGAACAAGTTACGAGAAGGACGTTTTCTACGCGCCATGCCGCTGGAAGAATTCACTCTTGCTGAAAGCCTCAAAGCCTCTGGCATGCAGAATTGCTTTATCGGAAAATGGCACCTTGGCGGAGAACCGTTCTATTACCCTCGTCACCAAGGCTTCCATAAGAATGTTGCCGGATGCGACCACGGCAATCCAGGCGACTACTTCTATCCATTCAAGGGAAATTGGTCGATCCCCACCACAGGAAAACGAGTAAAATGGCAGACATACGATGGTGGCAAAAAAGGTGACTTCCTCACTGATGTGCTGACTGACGAAGCTGTAAGCTTTATTAAAAAAGAAGAAAAACCATTCATGCTCTACATGAGCTATTACGGAGTTCATACACCATTTCAGGCCAAGAAAGACAAAATAGCCAAGTATGCAAAAAAAGCGCCCAAACTCTCAAAATATCGCCACATCTATGCTGGCATGGTTGAAAGCATCGACGACAGCATTGGTCGAATCGTAAGCGCACTCAAACAAAAGGGCATCTACGAGGACACCCTCATCATCTTTACCTCAGATAACGGAGGTGCCGCGGGAGCCACAGATCACAGCCCCCTACGTGGAAACAAGGGCTGCTACTACGAAGGTGGCATCCGTGTTCCGTTCCTATTAAAAAGCCCGGGAATCAAACCTGGGGAGAATGCCACACCGATTATAAGCAATGACGTCTACCCTACCGTGTTAGAAGCTCTCGGTCATACACAACGCCCCCATCAACACATTGATGGCTTGAGCATCATGCCTCTGACCCGTGGAGAAAAACTCACGCGTGACAGCCTGTTTTGGCACTTCCCGCATTATAACGGCCACCCGAGCGCTCTCCCCTGCTCCGTGATCCGTCAAGGTGACTGGAAATTGATTGTCAGCTACGACCCCGAGAACATCGAACTCTACAATCTGCAGGACGACATCTCCGAGAAAACAAATCTCGCCGAGACAATGCCTGAAATGCGGGACAAGCTCCTAGCCGATCTCGCAACCTGGAAGAAATCCGTCGGTGCCGAGGAAATGCAAACCAATCCACAATTCGGATCCGGCAATGTCATCAAGAATATTAAGACGAAAGACTACGAAGTCCCAGTTGGCAAATAGCCAGGCTTCCACCTCCTACTTCCTGCGACCACCGTGAACACATCTTCAACACTGCTCGCCTGCCTGACCCTCACTCTGCCATCGATCTTCACGGTAGCGGCACAAGAAAAACCCAACGTCCTCTTCCTCGCCATTGATGACATGCGCACCTGGGTTGGCTGCATGAACGATGACTATCCCGGAAACATCCACACTCCCAACATCGACGCACTTGCCAAGCAGGGCCGCCTCTTCACCAATGCCCACGTCCCGGCTCCAATGTGTGGACCCTGCCGCGCGTCCCTGCTCACCGGACAACTCCCCTCCCGCCTCGGCATCTACAGCAATCACCAATGGGTTCGGCCGAACCTCCCGGAGCTCGTCACCTTGCCCAAGCACTTCAAAACCCCCTTTCACCCCTCTCAGATCCCTCTTGTCTGGGGTCAGGTGTGAATGGCACGAGGTTAAGGCCCTTTTCTATGGTGGAGCCTTTTTAGAAAAAGAGGTCAGCCGAAAAGACAGACGGGCTCGAACTGCGGCACCATAAGGCCTTGGCCGATCTTGCCGCCAATACCTGAGAGCTACGGAGATCTAACTAAATCAACGAAAAATCGCTTAACCTCGTGCCATTCGGGTCAGGAGTCGCATTGCAACATTTTTCGTCATTCGTCCTATCGGCAATCGGGCAAAAACAAACCTGCAGAGCAAACCCACTCGCGTCACGCCATCTGCTTTTCACTGCGCTCAATCACACGTTCCCCATCGCGGAATACGCTGGCACGACTCTTCAAAAGAGCGACCTTTAGGGAATGGATTTATCGGGTTCAATGCAAAGAGCAGACAGCGTAAGCGCTGTCTGCTCCTGATCACAACGGGAGCGCAGCGGACATAGACGGCCAATGAAATCAAACCCGCCGTCAAATCACTCGGCACTAGCAAACTTCTTCCTCCCCTCTCCAGTCTTCGCCAAGGCTTCGACCGGCACGCCTATCCCCTCAACGGCGACCTCAAGCCCCCACCTCAAAAGCAATTTCCCAACAGAAAATCAACGATGGAGGCTCTTAACTATGTGCCATTCAGGTCCGTCGCTTTTTAGCGGTTGAAGAGGCAAAGGCACAGCAGTCCGCCTGCCTTGCCGTCTCCCCATAATCATTGGCCTAATCCCTTGAATACTACTCCCCGTCAGCATAGGTTCACAAAAAAACCAATGGCCTATCCGTCGCATGTCGAACTACAGGACAGGCGACCAGGGACATTACCACACAGAAAAAATCACCCGATGCTGACAACAAAATTCAAAGTTTCACCCTACCTGACAGCTCTTTTGGCTGTTACTGTTCTGACCGCGACCACCGTGGCCCAGGAGGCAAAAAAGGACGCGAAAAAAGAACGTCTCCCCCCCCCGCCGCGACAGATGCTCTTTAAAATCTTTGCGCCGATCATGAAGGATATCGGCGCAAGTAACCTCCAGAAAGCAACCGTTGTTTCCGGACCGGTCGAGATGAAGATGGCCAATAACAAAAAGCCGGGCAAGCAATGGCGCATCCGTCTCGGCCAGAGCGATTTCAAGGTGACGATCGAAGATGTGTCGGAGCTCAAGCTCGCAACCGCCCTGACCTATGCCGAGCGAATTCCCGTCGCCTACCGTCGGGCTCTGGAGATCGTGTCCGAGGACAAAAAAGCCGGATTGGCTTTCTACAAAACGCTCGGCGGAGCCGCGGCGCACGGTGGGCAAAGCTACCTCAACATGATCCCCCTGAAACCTGCTCGCGCCGCCAGTGTGATTGTTCACGAAGCCGGACACATCCTCGAACAACGCGCTCGTAATGCGGACAAGGAACTCCTGAACAAATGGGCCCAGGCCGCCAAGGCAGACAATATCGACGTCTCAAACTACGGCAATCAGGTCAATCACGAGGACCTGGCCGAATTCGCCCGTCTCTATGCGTTTTGCATCGACCACTCGCTGGGACGCGGTAAATTGAAGGATCTCCAGAAACTCGCCCCCGGGCGATTCGCCCTGTGGGAAAAAATGCTCGAACTTTCCGGCGCCAAACCGCAACCGCAACTCGACAAAATCTTCGGCCCGCTGGCCAAGACCATGGGCAAGAACAATAAGGAAAAAGCCAAAATCATCGCTGGCCCGACCGCGGTCAAGATGCCCATAGAAAACAAAAAGGAAAAAACGCCCGGCAAGACGTGGGAGATCGCTCTGGAAGAATCCAGGTTCAAAGTCACGATCGAAGACAAAGCCAAAACGACGATCGCCAAGACCCTGGAAAAAGTCGAAAAGATGCCCCCGGCTTATCGCCGTTGCCTTGAGGTCGTTTCGGAAGAAGGGAAACTGGGCCTGTCCGTATACGACTCCCTGCGCGGCCGGGCGACCGGACAGGGAACCCAACATTTCCTGAGGATCATACCGCGCGCCCCGGTCCGGACCCTGATCCACGAGGCCGGGCACGTGCTGGAACAACGTGCGCGTGACACGGACGAGAACATCTTGTGGAAAAACGGGGTCGCCAAAACTCACGACAACATATCGGTCTCGAATTACGGGAACGGGCCCATCCACGAAGACCAGGCCGAATTCGCCCGGATCTACGCGATATGCCTGGGCAACACTCCGGCGGACCAGGCCAGGCTTAGAGCCGCCTCGCCATACCGCTACGCCCTGTGGGAGCAAATGCTAGTTCTGTCCAAGGCCATGGACGCCCAGGAGGCCGCTCCGGCGCCGAACGTTGATTTCGACGCCGAACTGGAAAAGATCATCGAACGCAACAAGCAGATGAAACCCAAAATCGAAAAGCTTAACGAGAATATTCAAACCGCCCAGGCTGCCATGAACAAGACGGCAGTCGGGGACAACCCTTGAATTATTAACACCCCCCTTTTTCGCGGCCGCGCTCGGTCGCCGAAAAACCGCTTATTGCAGCGGCATTCCTGACTGACCTCTTTCTGTGCTTGAACCTGAATCTGAACCTGAGGATGGTGGTTCATGTACTACCGCAATCTTTGTTCCGCATTTCTCGTAATTGGCACTTTCTCCCTTGCGTGCGTTACGACCGCCGTGGCCGAGGAGATTGCATCCGTCGCCGCGCGGCCGACGACAGCCAAACCCCTGCTGATTGGCAATTGGGCCGATCCGTCGATCGTTAAGGACGGCGACGATTACTACATGACCCATTCCAGCTTCGACTACCAACCGGGGCTGCTCGTGTGGCACTCGAAGGACCTGCAAACCTGGCGGCCAATCTCTCGCGCCGTGGTCAATCACCAAGGCTCGATCTGGGCACCCGAAATGATCAAGCACGATGGTCTTTTCTATATCTACTATCCGGCCTCGGGCGGGAACTTCGTCGTCACGGCCAAGCACCCCAAGGGGCCCTGGTCGGCGCCGAAGTCGCTCAGTGTGAAGCATATCGACCCGGGTCACGTGGTCGACAAGGAGGGCAAACGATACGTGCATCTCTCCGGCGGTCGGGCGGCGGAACTTTCGTCCGACGGGCTGCGAACCGTCACCGAGCCGAAGAAGGTCTACAAGGGTTGGCCCATTCCCGCCGACTGGCCCATCGAATGTCCCTGCCTGGAGTCGCCCAAACTTAACAAACGCGGCGATTGGTATTATCTGACCAGTGCCCAAGGCGGCACGGCCGGCCCGGCTACCAGCCACATGGTCGTATCAGCCAGATCTCGCGGACCGCTTGGGCCGTGGGAGAACTCGCCGCACAATCCGATCATCCGCACCTGGGACCGGGACGAAACGTGGTGGTCAAAGGGGCACGGTACGCTGGTCGAAGGACCGCGAGGAAACTGGTTCTGCGTATTGCACGGCTGGCGAAACGGCTTCGCCTCGCTGGGTCGCGCTACGCTGATCGAACCGATCGAATGGACCGAGGACGGCTGGTTCAAAGTGGCCGACCGCTGGCCCGAGGGTTGGGACAAAGCGGTGAAGATCGAGATGCCACTGGCCGATGAGTTCGACTCCGACAAGTTGGGTATTCAGTGGCAGTTCCACCGCCACTACGACCCCAAACGTTTCAAACTGGCCGAGGGGTCGCTAACACTCAAAGCGGCCGGCACCCACGCCGGCGACAGCATGCCCTTGTGTGTCATGCCGCTGGATCGGGCATACGAGATCGAAACGGAGGTCGAAGTCGACGGTGGCACCACGGCCGGACTGGTGCTCTTCTTTTCGCCGGAAGTTTATGTCGGCATGGCGATCTCCAGCGACGGCGTAGTCCGGCGAATCCAGAAGACGATCAAGCGTTATGGATGGACCGCCGAGCCGAAGATCGACCGTAAGAAGGTTGAACTGCGTATCGTCAACGACAAGCAGGACATTCGTTTTTACTACAAGGATTCCGCTGGCGATTGGCAAATCATTCAGCCCAGCCTGGAGATATCCAGCACCCACCACAACGCGCTGGGTGGCTGGCACGCGGTCCGCCCCGGCTTGTTCACCACCGGCAAAGGCCAAGCCCGTTTCAGCCACTTCCGCTACCGGCCGCTCGACGGCACGAGTCTATCTGCGGTTAACGCTCAAGCCGCCAAGCCCGAGCAAGCGGATGGCGAGAAAGATTGATTTCCTGTTTTTAGGTAGAGACGATTCTAATCTGGGGCACTATTTCGCCCGCACCTCGAACACGGCTGAGGCGGATTCGCCACGTAGACGTTCGTTGTACATCGGATAGGCGACGGCTGGCAACACCTGGCTTTTACCGGCGGTCTCGGCCCGGATGTAATAGGTGAGGTGGTGCTGTCCGGCCCCCAGGCCACGGAAAAAAATGGCTAAGCGATCATCGCGAAATTCGGCGTGGGCACGCCGTTTTGCCAGCTCGCCGTCGAGTGCCCCGTCGACGAATTCGCAGCCGGCCGGGCGGCGGGCTTCGAGGATCAGGTAGTCTTGCGGTTTTGTCAGTTCCAGGGTGAGGTGGACCTCGACGACGTCGCCAATTTTCGCAGTTGCGGCCGGGGCGAAGCGTCGCGTGACTTTCACCTCGCGGCCGATCGGGTCCATCTTGCCGCTCTCGTGAAACCCGCGCGCGACGATGCGAAAGTAGAATCCCTGCTCGTCACCAGCACCAGCGCGTAGGCGGATGGGAATTGGGCCCGGCGATCTCAGTTTCGCAGCACCCACACGGGCTCGAAACGTCGTCCGGTTCTGTTTCTGTCCCGCGTCGAATTTCCCCACTCCTTTGGTGGATTTCGTGTCGATCAGCTGCTCGCCATTTACTGATGCGGTCGCGTGAGCGGTCTTCACGTTGGCGGGCGCCTCCTCCACCAATGGGAGGAACCGCGCGAGGGATTCGAGCGCCCACGAGGTGTCGCGCGTGCTTTTCCAACGGCTTCCCCGCCTGCGGTCGGCGAGTCTCTGGGCGAGAGGACGGGATTCATCAGCACGCGCTCCGAACTCGAGTTCGGTGAGCAAGAGCAGCGAGATATCTGCCGTCGATTCTGGCTTCCAGGCTTTCGCTTTCGCCCGCAGTGCCGCTGCATCGTCCCCCGAACCGGCGATCTTCGCAGCGAGCGCGAGGTTGCAGAGCGCGGCACCGCCCGGGGCGGGATCACGGCCGAGGAAGCCTGCGGCCGTCTGCTGCAGGAGCCCGGCGTCGGCTTTTCCGGCGAGCGCAAGCACCAGCAGGGCGCGCGCGCGAAACCCGTCGGACAACTTGGAGGACTTCAGCTTCTTGTTGAGGAACTTGCATCCCCGATCGAGCACCTGCGGGTCGACCTCAACACCGATCGACTTGCAGCGCGCGAGGCCATAGAGGACATAGAGCGTGATGTTGTCGTCGGTCGGATCCTTCGACCACCACCCCCAGCTGCCGTCCGGTTTCTGGAAGTTGTAAAGCCGCGAGAGCCCGCGGCGAAGGACTTCCGGCAACCGGTCCGCAACTCCCTGAGGGAGCTCGAACTGCGCTTCTTTGGCCGCCGCCGCAACCATCACGCCCGGCAGGAATCTGCTCATCGTCTGTTCGACGCATCCGTAGGGAAACTGAATCAAGTAGTCGAGACCGTCGAGCGATTCTCTCAGGTCCTGTTGCCGGCTCAGCGTCACGACCAACGACGATGGATGGAAACCTGGCGGGAGGTCGATCGCGTGCGAGTCGGTGAGCTCGCCGTGGAAGTGGAGCTCGCGCTCACGCCCGAAGGGCTGGACCGGGAAGCGTCGCTCGACAGAGTCTGCCCCGGCCTTGCCGCTCACCGCGACGACAGCGACGACTTCGTCCGCACGCTGGTCGACATCGATCCACATTCCGAGCTCGGTGGTCGATCCACCGGGCACGCGCCTGCTATAACTGACGTCGCCCGGGCCTGGCTGGACCCAGTTGGGAAACTGCGTTTGCTCTGGGCTGATCGACGCGCCGGAGAGCTTCCACTCGAGATCGACATCGAGAGCCTTGACGCCGCGGTTGTGGATCAGGGCGGTGAGTCTGAGGCGATCGCCTGAAATCGCAAAGCGCGGCGTGAACAGTTGCACGCTGAGCGGTAGCGAGACATCGAAATGGGTGTCTTGGCTGGTTCCAAGATGCGTGTCCTTGGTCAGGGCGACGCCGGTAATCCTGTACCGCGTCAGCGAGTCGGGTAGCGTGAATTCCGCATGCGCGCGACCACGATCGTCGGTGCGGATCTGGGGCAACCAGGCGGCGGTTTCGCGGAAGTCACGGCGCAGTTTTGCCAACGGGATCGATTGCACCGGCAGCTGGCCGACGATCGCGTTGAGCTGCGGTGTGCCCAGCCGGGTCAGATTTGTTAGGGCGAGATTCCCCGCCTGCGCCTCCGCGATGGCGTCCGCCTGCTGGGAGAGTGCCGCCTCTGCCTGCTCGAGGTCTTGCTGTTGTTCGAACTGCGCGGCTTCGTGCAGGCGTTTCCAGCGCTCCAGCCCCCAGAGATCGCCGCGGCTGCTGCGCCATGGTTTGCGCAAGAACCGCCGCGGTGGTCGCGCGCTCGAAAACGCGTCCGCTAGCTGCGGTTCGATCCCGTTGGCAAACGCAAACAGGCTCGAGTCGATGGCACTCAACGAAACTTCTGCGAGGCGCGGCTCGCCGGATTCCCGATCGCTGACCTCGACATCCACCGCCACCTTCTCGCCGGGACGGTAGCGTTCCCGGTCAGTCGTGATGCGCACCCGCAGCTTCTCATTCGAGCGAGCATCGGCAACGCCACCTTCGCCGGTGACCTCAACGCGACACCAGCGTGGGTCGAGACTGAGCGCCTCGAATCCGAGTTCCCTAGCTGAGTCGGGCCGCTCTTCCCGCAGCTCCACTGCGTGCTGTCCCGCGCCTAGTTCGAGATGGAGCAGGTGCGCTTGCAGGTAGAAATTTGGCAGGTGGCGTTGTTTGATCGGGATCTCGACGATCTGGTATCCGTGCGGCGACTCGCCGAGCCCGAGGATCGCATAATCGACAATCGTGCGCCCCTCGAAGGTGAAAAGTAGCCGCGCTCTCTTGTGCGGTCTGTGCAAGTAGACGAGCGCGCGCAGCTTGCTGCCCTCCGGGGTCGTCTGCTCGTCGAACAAGGCCAATACCGGCGCCTGGCGCAAATCTCGTCCCCCGCCCCAGCTGTCGAACTCCAGGCGTTGGTAGTCATCGAAGTTGGCGAGATCGACCCAAGTTTCAGCGGCGCCCTCCTCGCGGCCTTCGCCACCGCGCGCGGTCGGCGGTTTGGATCCGTAGACGAACACCGGCCGCTGTTCATCAGCGTGGCGGATCGTGTGCCAGCCCTCGTGCTCGAAGTCGATGTGTATGATCCCGCCTGCCGCCTCCACTTCGTGAACCTTGGCGCCCACCTGCTCGCGCGCTACCTGGACGGACACGGCCGTGCTTGGGAATTTCAACGGCTCCCCGAGCGGGTGGAAGCGTGGCACCATGCCGAGTGGCGATGCCGCGTCCGGTTGTGGACGTTCGCCGACATAAAGTGGCTGCGAGGCGCTGACCGTCCTGCCGCTCAGATCGGTGACTTCCGCGATCAGCGTGCACTCGCCATCCGGCAGCGCGGCCGCAGACTCGAGTGAAAAAACAAACTCGCCCGAAGCATCGATCTGGCCATGCGATTTGCAGAGCGGCACGGGCATATCTCGGCGGACGAGGCGCACTCGCACCTCGCCGCTGGGAAGTGGTTTGCCGAAATCATAGCGCGCCACCACCGTGGCTTCAATCTTGCGCGTCCCACGCTCGACCGCGTCGGCAAGGCCGCGCAACTCGACACCGAAGCCCGGCCGGCGGTAGTAACTCACCGCGAAGACGTTCGGCACGATGCGATCCATCCCCCCGGCAAACACGCGCAGCGAATACGTTCCGACCACCGATTCTTCTTCGAGACCGAACCGCCCCGCCGCAGTGCCGAAGTCATTTGTCTCTAAAATGCCGTTGGCGATCGCGCGCCCTCGCGGATTGAGGACCTGGTAGCGGATCTTCATTCCGACTTTCGGCAATGCCATCGCCAGCTCGCGCTCGAAGTCGTCTGCGCGAAACCCTCCAGCGGTTGGGGGCGCTTGCGCGTTACCGGGCTTGAGCTGGCGCAGGATCAGCTTGAAGCCAACCTCTTGGGCGGGTCGGTAGATCGGTCGATCAGTATACGCCGCGGCGAGAAACCGGTCCCGATAGACGTGCGCCGCGTCCCAGATTTCCCCTACCTCAATTTCGGCCGGCAACTCCATCAAATCACGCATCCCACCACGCAGCACAAGTCCCGCCTGCTCGGGTTGCACCGGGAAGTAAATTCCGGCGAACACCCGACCGAACCCGCCGATCGCAAAGCGCCCGTCGTGGTGGGCGATGATCGCCTCGTCACCGCGGGCAGCGACCTTGAGGAAGGCGACGCCTTCGGCATCCGCCACGGCCTCACCCCACGACGCGGCCAAGATTTTGGCACTTGGAACTGGCTGCGCCCCGCTCGGATCGCTGACGACCGCCATGACGCCGTCACGGCAACGCCGCAGCGTGAGGCTGAGTGGATCGACCAGCAGCGGGACGTGACACTTCTCCCCGTTCGCCTCCGCAATCAGGATGTAGGCGCCTGCCCGGTCGAGGTGCTTCCCGGGGATCTCGAGGATACGGTCGACGTTCCAAGACGAAGGCTGAGGCACTCCAAAGCGCTCGTGCTTGGGATGGTAATCGTAATCCAGTCGGCGCGAATGTTCGTAGCATGCGTCGTCAAAATATTGGGCGTCAGGACCGTGCAACCACAGCTCATCGTCACCCTCGTCGGCCCACCAACCATCTCGATCCTGGCGCATCGATGGCGGCAGACGTTCTAGTTTCGCCGGCTTGACCGACCAGCGGTGGACGGGTTTACGCGCCGCAAAATCCGGAGCCGGGCGCCCGAGTTCTTCTAGATCTCTTTCCATCAGAAGCACCTGATTTCGCTCCATTTCACTCATCCAGAGTTCCTCAATCATCCCGTGTTGCATCCCGAAATCGCGGTAGATGAAATCTTTGCCAACCTTGGCGCAGGCCCAGGCGAGTTCTGCTGGATCAGTGATATGATAGAGAGAAAGTTCGACCTGCGACGCAGCGCGGACATCCATGATCAGTGGGGCGTCCTGCCCGCGGAATATCGCGCCAGCGATGTCGAAGGTGATCACGGTATTGTTGCGGCCGAGATCGGCGACCCACTGGCGCGACTTGGACCTCCAATCGCCATCACGGACCGAGCCGAAAAACCGCAGCGCGCGCTTCACCCGTGGATCGGACCGGTCAGCAACGGTCCAATAGAACTGCGCCGCATCGTCTGTCATCCCGGCCTCGTGGCCTGGTCTGACCCGGTCGCCGAGATGTTTGCGCCACCTCGCCATCACTTCGGCCTGCGCCTGTTTGATCTCCGCCGGGATCGACTCGGCCAAGTATTCCATGTCGCCCGTGGACGCTTCGAACCAGGCTGAATCGTTGTAGGACCGCTGCTGTTCTCCCCGGTCATGGGTAAGCCTCTTGATTCGGTCGATTCGGTCGTGTCCGTCAGGCTTCGGCGCAGTCCAGGACAGTGGATGCCATTGCAGTTGCGGCCCAAGCAGTGCCAGCGCGTAGAGGTAGCGCGCTGCGTCGTCCGGCAGGGCCGGCGGCTCGAGATCGGACGGCAATCCCTCCACCAGATCAAAACGCTCAGCTGGGCTCGCTGCCGCAGCGAACTCGCGGGCGAAGCGTTTCGCGTCAAACTCTGGATCCGCCGCCGCGCCAAGCGGCACGGACATCGCGGCACCGATCAGTAACCAAAACACTCGAAGAACTGTGGGTAACATCCGTTTCATCTATTGATTGATTGCTTATCTGCTCTATCACTACCGCGTTGGAGAATCTGGACAGAGTTTTTGGAGTTATCGCCTGAGGATTCTATTGATTCCGTGATAGGGTCGCCCGACCCGCAGGCGCCTATCGGTCGGGGCTAGAGGGGGTGCAATTTTCTTTTTGCGGGGTGTCCCAGAGGATCTTTTTGAGGGGATCCGAGAGGGGGAGAAATGGGTGTGGTTCCCGTGATATCCGTCGGCATCAAGTCCGGCGTAAACTGGATCCGCTTGAAATCGAGAGACAGGGTTTTCGCGAGACTGCTGACCATCAGTGTTCTGGCAAGGCCCGGAACACAGATCATCACGCAATGCCCCCTGGCAAACAAGGCGGTCAAGACTTGGTCGAGCACCTCCTTCTTCCCGACGATAATCTGACCCACCTCATCCAACAGACGGGTGCGCGGTTGCGGCGAGAGCCGCGACCAGTTCCAAGGTGTTGTCCGGCAAGCCGTCCTCAAAGGAAACTGTCTCCCGCAGACTCGCGTGGGGACAGGTCGATCGGAAGTGAGGCCTCCCCAGCGTCACGAGGGGCATCTTTGTTCGTTGTGGATTGTTTCATCGTCGTCGCTTATTTAGTCATCGCAAACATGATGATGTTGCAGCCAAGCTGCTTCGCCGACTCGGATTGATAGCCGCGACTCAAGGGGTATCGAACCTCGTTCCAGCCACCCTCGATATCGTAGGGGCTGTAGATCACCCGCAGTTTGCCTTTGATTTCCGCCCCGAACAGCACCGGGCGACCCTGCAGTTTTTCTCCCTGACCCTTCTTGAGGGCCGCAGTGAATTTCACACTTTCGATCGTGTTGAGTGAACGGTAGATCTCGTGACTTTGCGGCAGTAGTCGGAAATCGTCGGCCGGGAAGACCCGGCGCATCTCGCGAACAGCCGCCTGGTGAAACGTGGCCAACCCCAGCGCGTTGTTGACCACCAGAGTCCCACCTTGATCGACGTGCTTACGCAGAGCCTCGATCTGCTTGTTGGTCAGAACAAAATCATCCAACCCGGTAAAGAACAGAAACGGGTAGGCTGCCGTGTCGTCGCGCTCGAGATCGACCGAGACAGGCTTGAGGTTCACGGGGATCGCCGAATCTTTTTTAAGCCGGGTCAAGAGCTGCCGTGCCGCACCGGGGTGCGCGTTCCAGGAGCCATCGTACTTGACTTGCGCGAAGACAAATTCGGAAGCCGGAGCGTTCTGATCAAGCGCACCGAACATCTCGGCCTTGCCTTCCGCTTCACCGACCCGTCCGTAGCCGACGATGTACGGGGCGAGGTTCCAATCCTCGGTCAGCGCCTTATCGATGACCTCACCCCTGCCCCACTTCACTTTGCCCAGCAGATAATCAGGCGAAGGTGGTTTGATCCGCTCGTTTACTGGTTTCCCAATCAAACAAAGGCTAGGAATAACGTCGCGGGACTCACCACCCCCAATTCCCTTCTGCAGCTTTTCGTTCTTATCCTCAGCCGGCTTCAGGAACCAGTCATCGGCAGAGGCTCCTTTCCCTCCCTGCCCGAACGCGACGGGCGCAAGCGACAGCGCTACCGTCACGATGGCAGGCAGAAGGAGGGATCCAATCGATTTCGAACGTGTGAATTTTGGATGATTCATCATTGGTTTCATGGCAACTGATGGTGGTTGATCTACCCTAATACTCCCGAGTTGGAGAATCTGGACAAATGGCTGCTAGGATTTTGGTTTTCGGTGAGACCCCTGAGCCAGCCGTTCGGCCGGACCGGCCTGCCGGTCGTAGCCTCTTGACCGCCAAAGCTCTCCGAGCGACGGCGGTTGGCGAAGACTGGAGGGCGGGGAAATGAGGGTTGATTTATACGGACTACTTTAACGTATCAGCAAACTGGAAGCAAACTGGGGGACAGGTCAAAGGTGAGAAGAAAGATCTCGCAAATGATGTTCAATTGAGTATGTTAACTCTATGCGTAAGCGACGTTATTTGGCACCGTGGCCTGGGAAGGAGCTTGGGGAGAGTGAGTTAGCTCAAGAGGGGGCGGCAGAGGCTTTAGCCGCTCTGGAAGGCAAGGCTGCGATTTATCATTGCGTGTCTCGGGTCGTGAACCGTGAATTCGTGATCAAACGAGAGGAGCGGGAACAGTTTGTCTCCTTGATGCGGTTCTATGAGGCCTTTTCCCAAGTTCAGGTGATGACTTTTTGCGTGATGTCGAACCACTTTCACATTCTCGTCAATATCCCGAGGAGACCAAGGGATGGCGGAGCCTCATGGTCGGATGAGCAACTTCTAAAGCATCTCGAGTTAATTTATAGCGGCAAAAAATTGGGGGAGCTGCGATGGGAGTTAGGGCACTATCGGTCTCAAGAAAATGAGGAGGGAGCGGAAGCCTTTCGACAGCGCTATTTCCGCCGCATGTGGGATCTCTCTGAATTCATGAAGATTTTGAAGCAGACGTTCACGCAGTGGTTCAATCGGAAGCACAGTCGGCGTGGAACCTTGTGGGAAGAGCGCTTCAAGTGTGAGCTCGTGGAAGAGGGGCATGCGGCGCGGCGCATTGCGACCTACATTGATCTCAATCCAGTGCGGGCCAAAATTGTCAACGACCCCAAGGATTATCGTTGGAGCGGCTATGGAGAGGCCGTGGCGGGAAAGGAAGTCGCCCGTTTCGGTCTGCGGATGGTATTATTTGAGGAAGGCATGATGTTGATGAATGAGGAGCGGGCTGCCAAGGAGGTCGCAACTTGGCGGGAGGTGATGAAGAAGTATCGCGTGGCTTTGTTTGAATATGGCGAAGAGCATGTGCGAGATGTGGCGAAGAAGCGCGCTGGAATCTCGAAAACTCGAGTGGAGAAAGTATTGGCGAAAGGGGGGAGTTTGAGTGAGGCCGAACTGGGAATGTGTCGGACACGGTATTTCGTGGATGGATTGGTGATCGGGAGCGAAAGCTTCGTGAATAGTGTGTTTATTCTAAGTCGAACGTATTTTGGGGAGAAGAGAAAGAGTGGAGCGCGCCGAATGCGGGGAGTGACGAGCTCGTTGTGTACGATGCGAGATCTCCATAGAGATGTCTTGACCTGTTAGGGGTCCCGCTCTTGAAGAGGAGGGAGGAGACGAGGGTTGGGAGTGGTGCTAAAAGCGACCACAACGGAAGAAGAGTAGCCGAGAGGGGCAAATTGATCGGGATGGAGGACCCATGACCCCCAAAAGAGCCTCCGTGATGAGGACTTAGTCCAAGGTGGACGTATGAGAGGAGAGAGAACGCGAGGATCCCCCGGTTTCGTCGTCCTTCTTATTGCTGACCTGTCCCTCAGTTTTAGTTTTACCGATGACCCCCAAAAGAGCCTCCGTGATGAGGGCTTAGTCCATGGTGGACGTATGAGAGGAGAGAGAACGCGAGGATCCCCCGGTTTCGTCGTCCTTCTTATTGCTGACCTGTCCCTCAGTTTTGATAGTTTTGATAAAGTTAGATTTATTCATCGTGTTTATTCCCTTGATTACATACTTGATGCTTCGGTCTGCGTCCCTGATTTTCTACATCATCAATAGGATAGAGTCTTTCCTCATCTGTTCTTCCACGAACTCGTGACCTCATTGATTTCCATCGATTTTATAACCGTCTTGCCGCCGTCTTCAAACGATATCTTCGTGTCCTCAAGCTCATGGATGATCGAATGAGTCAGAACCGTTATCCCATCGTTCAAGAAGACCTCGATCGAACCGCGATCCACCAGGATGCGGAGCTTTACGGTGCCGTCTTCGTTGATCGCATCTTTCATCACATCCTTTCGCCCGGGACGCTGCTTTGGCTGAGGCTTAGCACTCACCTCAAGCTGCTTTGGCAGAGGCTTGGCACTCACCTCAAGCTGCTTTTTCTTAGCGTCAACTTTGAGAATGCTTCCCCTTATTTTGATGACCATGTCCTCAGCCTCATCCGGCTTGAATTCCAGTGAGAGATCCATCGCTTCCAGGCTGATATCCTCTAGCTTTTTATTCGCCTCGGCTGGGGTGATGCCTGCTGGAAGTTTCCAGGTCTTTCCATAAAGGGATTTGATCTCATCAATCGGCCAGCGATACATCTGTATCCCATTACCGGTGTCCCGAATGGATAGTTCTGCGGGGAAAGAAAGCTGATGGGCAAAAGGCATACCCTTGTTCGGGAACTGACTCCCGGTCAGCCAACCGATGATGACCCTGCGCTCACCCGGCATATTGTTGAAGGTCTGGGCGGCATTCCATTGCCCCAGTTTGTGGTTAAGTTTCGCCTGCTCAGATTTAAAGGTTTTTCCGTCGAAGGACCCCACCTCGTAATCCAGACTTCCATCAAAGATGAGCCACTTTTTCTGAAGCTTGTCACCTTCTGGCAGGTTTCCATCCTTATCCAGGACAGGTAGCTCGAACAAATCAAAGCACTCCCATGCCCATGGCCGAACGAGATCGCTTTCGAACTTCCAGTTTCTGAGATCGGTGGACGAGAAGAAACGGACCCGCCCATTGCTTTTGTCACCGAGCCAGAGGGTTGTGATCCATTTTCCACTGGGTTCGTGCCAGAAAAGTTTCGGATCACGCTCGGTTCCGTTGGGATCCAGGTCCATCCCTTGGTTGGGAATGACCGGTCCGCCCTCGTTGAGGAGTTGGAAGGTGCGACCGCGGTCAGTACTGTAGGCGATGCCCTGATAATATTGATTCTTCTCCGGTGGCGTGAATACCCCGAAACGCAGACGGGTATCTAGCGCGTAGGAATACATCAGTGCCAGTGTCTTGGTGTCACCTTCCTGAAAACCGAGCGAGTTATTGTGATCCACCACTCCCGTGCCAGAGAAGATATAACCGTTGCCGTAAGGTAGGATGGCGTGAGGCAGCTGCTTCCAGCGGACAAGATCCGTGCTGACGGCGTGCCCCCAGGTCATATTGCCCCAGACCTTCCCAAGGGGGTTGTGCTGGAAGAAGAGATGGTATTCGCCATCGTAGTAGAGCAGGCCGTTGGGATCGTTAATCCAGTTTCTTAGTGAGGTGAAGTGAAACAGCGGCCTGTGAGGCTGGCCATACCCAGTCCCGGCGTAGGACTCGAAGTTATCAAACTGCTTGCTCTCATCCGCCATGGCGTGCTCAAGCGCGCAAAGAGTAGTCAACGCAAAGATGGTCGCTTTTGCGGCAAGGTTTATGGAAAATGGTCGTTGGAGTGTGGACTTTTTCATCGGTTTCTTTTCTGGCTGCTAGGAATTTGCTTTTGAGGTGAGGCGGCTTGAGGCCGCCGTTGAGGGGATAGCAGAGGGGTGAAAGGGGGTTGTTGGCATAGGTCTAGCGGCATACGTGAAAGAACGCCACCCATTGCGAGGAAAGTCCCTTTCTGACCACGGCGCCCCTGACCGCCTGTCGGGCGCGGGTTGGTGGGGGGCATCCCGGTCTGACGCCTATTTCGTTGCCGCTGTGGGCGCGTAGCCAGGCTTGGGAGTGCCATCGGCAGCAAGCTTGTCGCAGGACCAGAGCAGACCGCGGGTGATGAGGTCGAGGTAGGTTTTCTCCATCATCGTCTCGTTGTGGTGGCCGATCGTGGTGCCGAATGTGCGGCCTTTCCCATACTTGTTGACCCACACGCAGACGTTCTCTTTTCCGGCAGCCTTGCCCATCGCCAGCGGGGTGGCGGTGTCCCAGATTTTATCGATGTTGTAGAGCTCGCCGTTCGGGGTGGTCCAGGTGTCCGGGAAGCCCTTCATGACCGGGTGGTCCTTTTTGAGGTTCTTCATGATGATGGGATTTTTCGGCCCGTGGTTGTAGGAGCTGACACCGAGCATCTTGCGCCACTCGTCGGTCTTGGCTGCGCGGTAGCTGTGGGCGGTGCAATGGAGCGCGACGCTGCCGGTGCCTTCCTTGTGCGCCTTGGTGATCCCCTCGATGAAAGCGTCATCTTTGACACCGCCGAAACACTCGTTGTGGACGATGACATCGTAGCCCTTCGCCCAGTCCGCCTTGCTGTAGATGCTGACTTTGTGGTCGCGGCTGCCACCGCCTTCATGGACGATCGTCCACGCGACATTCGCCCGTTTGCTGATGCCCGTGCTGATGATGAGTTTCTGTACTTCGTAGTCGTGGCAGCAGCCGCCGGTCACCATGAGAGCACGCAGCGGCTTGACCTCACCTTTGGTCTCCGCAGCCTCCTTTTCCTGAGCTCGCGGGGTGACAATGAGAGCGAGCATGCCAAACATTGCCACAGCAAGAATAGTTTTGATTCGGGAAGTCATGGCCAGATCCTAGAAAGAAATCGAGACTTGGGCACTAAAAAATTTCTTTATCAACCCCTCGCCTTTCTCCCTCTCCGCCGCCTCCAATAGCGCCCTGAACAGCTCAGCCTCAAAAGGCAAATTCCTAGCAGCGCAGCCAGAGCGAGATGAACGGTTTTGTGGTTATTTCCTGATCCTTTAATCCGTGAAATCCGCCTGGCCGCCGTAGCTTTACGCGAAGGCTGGGTGGTCATTTCTATTTTTCATCGCTTGTGTAGGAGCCAACTATGTCCCCACGGAGACCGCGATCGCCCCGAACGGTGACATCTATGTGATCGATGGCTACGGCTCCCAGTTCATCATCCAGTATTCCAAGGAAGGGAAATACATCCGCAAGTTCGGCGGACGTAGTAATTTACCGGACAACAAGGGAAAGTTCATTCAGGCACATGGCATTGCCATCGATGCACGAGGCCCGGAGCCCTTGCTTCTCTGCACCGCACGGATACGCAACGAGTTCACTTGGTTCACGCTCGATGGTGAGTTTCTCAGGAGCACCTATCTCCCCGGAGCCTTCCTCAGCCGCCACGTCATCAAGGGCGACCACCTGTATTCCGGCGCCTGTTTCGGCTTCAAGGAAAACGACTACCGTATGTGGAAGGGGCGCGGTTTCATCATCATCCTCGACAAGGACAACCGACCTGTCTCTGGCCCCGGCGGAGCCGCCCCCGCCTACGATGCGGAGGGCAAGATCCTGCCGTTCATGAAACAGTGGGATCTCGTCACCCACGGACACGATGTCTGCGTGGATGATCAGGAAAACCTCTACCTCTGCCAGTGGAACGCCGGGAAAGTCCCGCCCTACAAGCTGCACCGTATTTCCTGAAGACCGGTCTTCGACGGTGCGTTAAAGCTCGATCAGTTGGCCATCGGGTGACTCTTCTATTCCACCTTCCCTTTGTCCTTCCACCAAGTGTCCCACTGCGCGGCCATCTCCGCGGTGCGGTCTGGATGGGTCGACGTGAGATCGTTCACCTCGGTGGGGTCCTGCGACAAGTCGTAGAGTTCCCACGACGCCTTCTTGCCACTGCGGACGATCTTCCAATCGCGATCGCGCATCGCGGATGATCCGCCGAACTGCCAGTAGATTGGCCAAGGCCGATTGATCTCCTGACCCTTGAGCACTGGGACCAGCGAATGGCCCGGCAAGGATGCCGGCACCTCCACCCCGGCGAGCTCCAGCAGCGTTGGCGTGAAATCGATCAGGTGCCCGACTTGGTTTGTCCACCCGCCACCGGCGGTCTTGCCCGGCCAGTAGGCGATCATCGGGGTGTGGGTGCCACCTTCGTAATCGGTCGTCTTGTATTTGCGGTAGGGCGTATTGCTCGCGTTCGCCCACACGCGGCCCTGTGTCAGGTAGCTGGTCACCTCCCACGGCATCGAGCCCTTCACCGTCGAGCGGTCGGCCGAGTCCGGGCACGCGCCGTTGTCCGAAAGGAAGAAGACCACCGTGTTGTCCGCCTCGCCGAGGTCGTCGAGCTTGGCCAGCAAGCGCCCGATGTTGCGATCCATGCGGTCGATCATCGCGACGTAAGCGGCCATGCGCAGGTCCCACCCGTCGCGATCAGTTTGCTTGATGTCCTTCCACGCCGGCAACTCGGAATCCCGAGGGCTCAGCTTCGTGTTGGGCATGTGGACGCCGAGTTTCTTCTGCTTGGCAAAGCGCTGCTCCCTCAACTTGTCCCAGCCGATTTTTCCGTAACGGCCGCGATACTTGGCGACGTCTTCCTTCGATACGTGCAGCGGATAGTGTGGAGCGGTGTAGGCGACATAGAGGAAGAACGGCTTTTCTTCTTCGCGGTATTCCTCGAGATAGTCCAAGGCGTGGTCGGTGAATGCATCGGTCGTGTAGAAGTCCTTGTCCTTCGGGGTGTAGGGCTTGAATTCCTGATCGTCGATGGCCCAGCGTCTCGCCTTTTTCTTCGCCGGCTCGGGTTCACCTGGTCGGGCGTGACCCGGATTCCAGAAGTTGCAGCAACCATCGGTCAGTCCGTAGTAGCGGTCGAATCCCCGCTGGTAAGGCGTTTGGCCCGCATGCCACTTGCCGACCATCAGCGTGCGGTAGCCCGCATCCCGCATGCGTGTGCCGAAGGTCTTGCCCTTGTAGCTGACCGACGCGGACGCGCCGACATGGTGCCACCACTGCCCGGAGACCAGCGAAGCGCGCGTGTGCTCGCACTTGGCATTGTTGTAGAACTGCCGGAAGCGGATCCCGCTCTCCGCGAGCTTGTCGAGATGGGGTGTTTCGACCTCCCCGCCGTAGCAGCCGATATCGCTGAAGCCCATGTCATCGCACATGATCAGGACCACGTTGGGGCGCTGGTCCGCGGCGAAGGTTGAGGCGGCGAGGCAAAGGATCAGGGTGAGAGTCCGCATGTCGGGAGCCTACCTGGATTCCATGACAAGAGAATCAATTTTTCAGCCGCAGTCGTCCGACCCCAAGCCGCCCTGAACAGCTCAGCCTCAAAAGTAAATTCCTAGCAGCCAGCATCTTTCACGGAGTGCTGATCGAAAAATTGACCGAAGTCTCCCGCGACGAGATTGGCGTCGAATCCCAATCGCTCCAGGGAGCTCCATGCCACGCGGTGTGATCGCCAGTCCTTGAACCTGGCCATGCAATAGCAATTCGTCGATATGCACGCTCCGCTACTCGTAGTCCCACTTCATGATCCACGGATCATCCATGCGTTTCTGAAACGCCTTGAGCTTGTCTTGGTACTCCGTGAGCAGTTCCGCGCTCTCGGGGTCGCCCGCTAGGTTCTTCGATTCGTTCGGATCGTTGGCGATGTCGTAGAGCTCGAATTTCGGGCGCTGGATGTACTGACCGACGGTCTTGGTGCCATAGGGCGCGCTCATGCTTTTCCGATACTGCGCCTGCCAACTGGAGGCCGCCCAGAGGTCAGACGCAAAAGGGTACGAGAGGCCGTGGGCGATGTTCCAGATCAGCTTGTATTTTTTGTCCCTAACGACACGCATCGGGTAGTACATCTGGATCTCGTGGAAAGTGTGCGAGGCGAAGATCGTCTGCCAGTGCTCGCCGTCGGGCTTCCCGAGAATCGGAACCCATGACTTGCCGTGGTAGTTGCGAAAGGTGTGGCCGCCGCTGCGATTTTCGCGTGCGGCATGTGCCTTCCCCTTCCAGAAATCCTTCGGGTTGACCCACTTCTTCGGGCTGTTCTCCTCGTCCAGGCCCCCGACGAAATCGAGCAAGCTCGGCGTGATGTCGATATGACTGATCATCGCTTGCGACTCGATGCCGCGCTTCGCTTCGTAGGGATTGCGCACGACGAAGGGCACCCGCAAGCCGCCCTCGTAGACCGTCGTCTTTCCCCCGGAGAAAGCCATGCCGTGATCGGCCGTGAAGACGATGAGCGTCTTATCGTAGATGCCCGCCTCTTTGAGTATCGCGACAAGTCGACCGAGCCCCTGGTCGATGCGCGAGCAGGACTGGTAGTACTGGGCGAGTTCCTCGCGCGTTTCAGGGGTGTCCGGGAGGAACGGTGGGATCGGCACTTTCGCCGGATCGAAGAACACTTCCTCGACTCCCTTGTGCCCACCTTTTCTGGGGAGATTGCCAAAGAGGTCGGGCTTCAATTCGCGCGTCGAGGTCTTATCCTTCCCGCCGCCGCGGTGGGGATCGGTCGTGGCGAAGTAGAGGAAGAACGGCTTGTCACCCTTCGCGGTGATGAAGTCCTTCGCGTTGTTCGCCATCTCCACCGCATTGCGACCGGGCCCTTTGAGGAACGTCTCGAAGTGGTACACCTGCTCGGGCGCGACATGGTATTTACCGATGTGCCCGGTGCGATATCCCTCGTTGGCGAGGACACGCGGGAGCGCGAGGCTGGCGACATCGTGGAATGACGAGAACCCGTGGAAGGCGTGCTGGTGGCCAAACTGCCCGTTCTTGTGATTGTGCATCCCGGACATGACGACCGATCGACTCGCGCTGCAGCTCGCGGTGGTGGCAAAGGCATTGCGGAAGAGTGTGCCGTCTTTCGCCAGGGCATCGATGTGTGGCGTGACGGCGACCGTGTCTCCGTAGCAACCGAGCGTGGGACTCTCGTCATCGGTGATGAAAAAGATGATATTCTTCTCCGCAGCGAACGCGGGAAGAGCGAAGAGCAGCGCGACGAAGGTAAGAAAACGTTTCATGGCCAAGAGTGTCGCGGAAAGACGGTACCAAGACAAGAGCGCCTGAAGCCGCCCCTTCGCTCCAAATTGCAGTGGCCCACCAGATCCAAATGCGACATCGGTTCCACCTTGGAGCCCGCAAGTGCGCTCAAGTGCGCTCAGGACCACGGAGCAGCTACCGCAGCAAATACGGCCGATTATTTGAGCTCGGCGAGATAGCTGATGACATCGCGAATCTCTTCGGGCTTCATCAGCAGACCAATCGGCGGCATCAATGAGACGAGCGTGTGGCTGACGATCTCTGTCGCCGCGACCTTTCTCGGCTTGCCGTCAGCCATGGTGATGATCCAATTGGCTTTTTCTTTTTTGGAGAGGACACCAGCGATCTCTTCCCCATTTTTCATCTTCAATTGCACCGTCCCGTAGCCCTCCACAATCTCGCGATTGGGCTCCAACATTGACGCGACCAGTTTGGGACGATCGCGGCTGGCTCCGATCTTGGTGAGATCCGGACCGAGGTCGCTGCCAACCTTACCAACCTTGTGGCAGCGGATGCATTGGGCTGCAGCGTGTTCCATTACGAGTTTCTTCCCGCGCTCCGGATCTCCTCCGTACTCCAGACGGTCAGGTGTCTCGGGAAGTTCGATCCCATTCATTTTCGCCGCTTGCCAGAGTTCGAGCTTCCAGTCGCGGCTCGATTTACCGTCTTTGTACGCTTTCGCTAGAGCCTGCAATTTTTCGCGCGCCTGCTGCGAGTCCAGTTTCGCCAACTCCAACACCGCTCTCCCCTGCCCTGCAGGTTTGGGGTCGTCGAGGATTGCGACGAGCAGGTCGAAGGCCGGGACGCCCGCCTTGGCTGCGTGTTTGCGGGCGATTTCTCGAACCTCCGCGTGTGGTGAGGCGAGCGCCAGTCTCACCAAAGACTTCAAGTCAGCATGATTGACTTTGGCGACGGCACTGAGCAGGCACACCTGGAGATTCGCCGGCCATTTCCCAAAATACTCATCGACTCCATCGAATCCATCGAGCCACGCGGCCTCCCCACGTAGCGTCACGCCATTGAGGAGCACCTCGCTCAGATCCGCTTCGCTGAGGATCATGGGAAGTAGTCTGGCGACGATCTTGTTGACCGGCTTCTGATCCCGGGGCGAATGCTTGCGATAGCGCCCTTCGACCGGATCGAGCACCGGCGGTTGCGACCACCACAGGATCGAGGCCAGGGCAGTGCGTCGCAGCGTGCTGTTGCCCTTGCCGCTCTCGAGGTACTGCGCAAGGCGCTGTAGATCGGTGGCAGAGCCATTGCGGAAAGCAGCGTTGATGACGCGGCGCATGAGAGCCTCGTTGCCGAAATTGCTTTTCTCGAGCACTCCGGAAAGATCCGCTAGGGCATCAGGAATCGACTGGTCGTCGTGGATCGCGCGCGCGGCCTCGAGCAAGACGAATTCGTCAGTGTCATCGAGAAATGCGCGGACCTCGGGGGCGTGCAGTTTGCGTAGTGCCACGATGGCACCGAGCCTCACCGCCTTACTTTCGTGGCTGCTAAGTCCGGCAAGTTGATCTGGAGACATGGTGCCCTTCAGACCCATCACGGCGGCGTGGCGCAAGTAGGGGTCGACCGCGCCGCCGGTTGCGAGAAGCTCCACGAGCGCCGGAATCGCTTTCCGATACCCCCGATTCCCGAGGGCGATCGCGCAAAAAAACTGCACCCGCGGCGACTCGTGCTCGAGCCCGGCGAGCAGGCCTTCGTGGAAGGCGACACCGCCTGGAATATCGCCAGTCACTTTGGCCGCCTGGGCGATCAGTTCGGGATCGCCGCTGTGCCATGCAGGCAACACGAAAGTAAGCACCGCAGGTTCTGTCCGGGACAGCTGTCCGATCCCCCAAATGGCGTGAATTTTCCCGAGCTTGGTCTTGGCTCCGACGAGAGCCTTCTGCAAAACATCTAATCCCCCGCCTGCCAGGCCTCGGCGGACGAGTTCGAACTGCCCCTTCATGCGGACTCGCTGGTCGGCATGGTCAAGCCAGATCCCGAGCTCTTCTGCGGCGCTCTTCGCCGAATCCATTGCGAGTATCCTCTGGGTTTCTGCACGAGCGGGATGGCGTTGCCCTTCTGCAACGTCAAAGCGAAAGATCGATCCGCGGTCGCCGCCATACGAAGCCGAATACAGGGCGCCGTCCGGACCGAACGCGAGCCCGGTGTTGGCGAGCCCCCCCTTGATCGCCGGCTGTTCCTCGAACGAGAAGAAGGCTCCGCTGGGCTGAAATTTGAAGATGCGAACCTCGTTCTTGTTGTTGGTCATGAAAAAGCAATCGGAGAGCGCCTCCGAAAGGGCGGTTCCGGGATTGCTCGTGAAACCACACGGTCCAGGCCCAAAGTTTCCAATCGTCGGCGTGAGGTAGGCCGCGTGATTTTCGCGGTCAGGGAGGAACAATTTCTCGTCCATCCACGGGTTGTAGGCGGCGATGCCGCTGATCTTGGTGAAGTCCTGTTTTCGCAGCCACTGCCAGTTCAGCCGCCACCCGTGCTCGCTGCCTTCGGTGATGTAGAGCGCGCGTTCCTTTTCGCCCGGATAGTCGCCATCGTTGTCCATGCTGAAGAGATTCCCATAAGCATCGAAGGCGAGCTCCTGGGCGTTGCGCTCGCCAGTGGAGTAGCGTTCGACCTTGGAACCGTCCATCTCGCAGCGGAAAATAGCCCCGCTGTTGGGTGCGTGATAGGTTTTCCCCTCCTTGGTCTTCACGTAGTGCCCCTTATCGCCGAGCGACCAGTAGACGCGACCGTCTGGCCCGAGAGCGACCCCGCTGAGATTATGACCGCCCTGACCCATGTGCACCTGGTAACCGGTGCTGACCACTTCTTTGGTTTCTGGAAAACCATCGCCATCTTTGTCCGTGTAGCGCAGAAAATCGGGCTCGGCGGTGACGAACACATCGCCCCCGACCGCCTGGACGCCGGCGGTAATTCCGGTCACTTCGGTATGGAACTCACCGACCACCCGGATCGATTCGGCCGAGCCATCGCCGTCGATGTCGGCGACTTGCACCAGACTATCTTTCTGCACGGTGAGGTCGTTCCAATCGCGCACGCCGTCCTTGTTCCTGTCTGGTAGCCAGCTCTTTCCTGTCAGGTGCTCGCGGTAGTATTTGCGCCTATCCTCCACGGTCTCGAACGACAAATCGGTCTTTACCAGATCTTGGTGGTGACGGATGTCGAGGCTCGACTCTTTGCGGCGCCTGGCAACGGCAAGGTAGGCGCGACCGTGATCGTCGAGCGAAATCGCTACACTTCTGGCGATACTCGGATCCGTCGCCCATTCGGTCACCACGTAGCCGCCGGAATCGAGTGCTGGCGGATTGCCGTCCTGTCCCTGGTCAGCACTGGCGGTGATCTTCAGTGCAGCCTGAACTTGTGCCTGCGGCTTGGGTTTCGGGGCTGGTTTGGCCGGGGCTTTTTGCTGCGTCGCACCTTTGCGATTCGGCTGCGGCAAGACTGGCTTCTGACCCTTCACTGCAACTCCGTTGATCTTGACATCGTCCCACAGCCCGAGGTCGTCGAACGAACCGAGGCCGATTATGCCCCACTGGAAAGTTTTGTCGTGCGCGACCTTCACCGGCTTCTCCATGTCGTCGAAGTAAATCTCGATCAACCCGTCAGCGACGCTGCGCACCACTTTGACATCGTGCCAGTGCTTGTCCTCCCATGGGATCCCACCGGCATTCTTCTCCGTGATTGCAGTGCGCGGGGCGTCATTGACAATGAAGATCTGGCTCGAGTTCGGATCCTGTCTCTCGCCGAGGTGCACGTAGTAAAAATGCGAGGGGTCCTGCCAGCCGAAGAAGATAACCATGTCGCGATGACCGGTGGATTTCTGCAGGGTCATGACCTTGGCAGTGAGAACAAAGTCCCCGACGACCTTGTCTTTCAGGAGCGTGATGCTGTGCGGACTGCGGAACGGAGGGTTGTAGTCCGACTTGCCGTGCAGGTGCAGGACATGATTGCCAGCCTGCTCGTCGATGGTCCACTTCTTGGCATCAGTCGGGAACCACGCCTTCGCGGCATCGGCCGATTCGAAGTCGTCGTGGTGAATTTTGGGCAAATCCTCTCCGGAAACCATCCCGGTGAGGCCAATGCCAATAGCCGCAAGAGCTGCGGTGATCATCGTGTTTCTTTGACTCTTCATGATTGTCTCTTGATTCGATACGCGGCCAAAACGATTCCACAGACAATCAAGCTGGCGCAAGCGCCAATTCACCGGTCTCGCACGGTTCGGCGCCCCCTTTCAGCCCTCTGCTATCCCTCCAATGACGCCCTGAACCGTTCAGGCTCAAAAGCAAATTCCTAGCATCCATCCCACAACACCTCTCCGTCCCGACGAATCTCAAAAATCCCGCCGCCCCCACCGACCAGAGTCACCTCTCCGCCGATAGCTTACTCGATCTCGATTCCCATGGCGAAAATATGAATGACTCCCACGTCACGCAACGTAGTTTTGCCCAGAGAATCCAGTCTATGAGACACCTGACCCTCACCACCCTCCTCTCCGGCCTCCTCAGCCTCACCGCGACCGCCGCCCCCAACATCATCTATATCCTCCTCGATGATGCAGGCTACGGCGACTTCTCTTGCTACGCCCAAAAGAAGTTCAGCACCCCGAACATCGACCGTCTCGCCGCCGAGGGAATGCGATTCACCGACCACTACTCCGGTTCCACCGTCTGCGCCCCCACCCGTAGCGTCCGCTGGCCCGGCAAGATCGTTCCCGGCACCACAACCAAGCACATTTCCGCCCACTGGGACGTCTTTTCCACCGTCTGCGAACTCGCCGGAACCCCTATCCCAGAAAGGCTCGACGGCATTTCCTTCCTCCCCACCCTCGCCGGAAAAGAACAGAAGAAACACGACTACCTCTACTGGGAATTCCACAAGCAGGGCGGCAAACGCGCCGTTCGATTCGGTCAAGACGGCCAGTGGAAAGCCGTCCAACTCAACCTCAACAAGAAGGGCCAGAAGGCACCCATCGAACTCTACGACATCCTCAAAGACCCCGCCGAAAAAAATAACCTCGCAGACAAAAACAAGGATCTCGTCGCCAAGGCCGTCAGCTTGTTCGAGGAGGCTCACACCGAGAACGACAACTTCAAATTTAAGTGGGAACGCTAGCGCTCCCTCCTCATCCAAATGAAACTCCTCATCACCATCTTGCTGACCCTCGGCGTCTGCCACGCCGAGCCCCTCACCGGCGTCGACCTCAAACTGGTCTCCGACACCACCGCTATCGAGCCAGCCAAGCCATTCACCGTCGGCCTCCACATCCACCACCACAAAGACTACCACACCTACTGGCAAAATCCCGGCATCGTCGGCATCCCTACTGACATCGAGTGGACCCTACCCCCGGGCTTCACCGCCGGTCCCATCCAATGGCCCACCCCGGAGATCGTCGACATGGCAGGTCATCCCGCTCACGGATTTCATCGCGACGTTCTCCTGATGATTCAAATCACTCCCCCTTCAAAGATCGAAGCCAGGAACAAGACCCTCCATGCTGAAATCAGTTGGATGGCCTGCGCCAAAACCTGCCACCCTGGAAACACCTCCCTTTCACTGACCCTCCCAACCGGAAAAGCAACCCCCTCTGATTCCCGACCCCTCTTCACGACTGCAAAAGAAAAATTGCCAACACCCCTCACCAACTGGTCGGTCAAACTCCTCTCCCCTCCCAACGCCCCCACCATCCGCCTTCTCCTCTCCTCCAAAGCGAACCCTGCCACCAAGCTCGAACACCTCTATTTCTTCTCCAGCGACGGCCAAGTCTCCTCCGACCGCCCCCAGAGACTCACCCAGAAAGCCACGGGTAAGTTCATACTCACCCTTGAACGCTCAGAATACGGCCCGGAAAACCCCTCCCACCTGCCCGGAATCCTCAGCACAGCAACTCCCATCGCAAGAAATGGGGATAAAGCCGCACGCATTAATCCGGCTTACCTGGATAAAAAACAACCTGCCACCCCGTAAATTGCCGCACTCGAGCGCATCGCGGCCTGGAATGGCTCAAAACGAGATCGTTTCCCCGCCGTTCCGGGCCGACTTCAAACAGGCATCGAGGATACGCTGCGTCTTCACCGCAATATCCGGCCAAAACGGATCAGGGGTCCCGGATAGCGCCAACTCCGCGAAGGTGCGGAACAGCTTCGTCTCCTGGGCCGTGGGGTGATTGTTGGCGACCTCTTCGACCGCCCCGCGGCGGATGTGCGGATCCATCGTGAACTGGCAACCGTCCGCCACGAACTCCGGATTCGAGACGGTATACTCCGCCGTCCCGCCCAGATGGGGCAGCACGAAGTCATCGACCCGCAGGTGGCCCTTCGAGCCACTCACGTGCAGCCACCCTTGGTTCCGGGTGTGGAAGGAATTATAAAAGGTCGCCGAGACCCCGTCGTCGAAGAACAACTCCGCGCTCAACTCGGTCGGAACCGGCGCCGGGCTGTCGTCACGCTGATACTCCGACAGCATCGTGGCTCGCAGTGATTTCGGCATGGCGTAGTTCATCACGAAGAGCGTCATCCGGGCCGTATACCAACCCAGATCCCCCAGCGCACCCGCCGGTTCGAGATCACTGTTGAGCCGAATGTCGCCCGCGAGGAACTCCTCGCCGCCGCAGAAGGTAAAGGCCGTCGCAATGCGCGTGATCTTGCCAACACTCTCGCCGTCGTCGATCAGCTCGCGCAACTTCCCCATGCGGTCGCTGTGCATGAACATCACGCCATCCATGAATTGCACCTTGTTGGCGGCACAGGCCGCCGTCATTGCCTCGAGATCCGCGACATTTGGAGCGCAGGGCTTCTCGCACATGACGTGCTTGCCGGCCTCCGCGGCGCGAATCACCCATTCCTTCCGCAAGCCCGTCGGCAAGGGCACGTAGACCGCATCGACATCATCGGCCGCGATGATCTCCTCGTAACTGCCCACCGCCCGCGGGACCACGTCGTGCGGCACCTGCGCCTGGCATTCGTCGATAAACGCCTGCGCCTTCGAGAGATCCCGGCTCGCCACCGCCGTGATCACGCTGTTGCCCGAGTTCTTGATCGCTTCCCAGTTCTTCCGCGCGACCCCTGCCGCACCGAGAATCCCCCATCGTAATTGCTTTGCCATGGGCATTTTCTAGACGGCTTCCTTCCCGGAATCAACCCTTCGATCAATCTTGAGGATATCCGGGGGTGTAACTGAAAGTGGTGAGCAGGATTCCACAACCCGAAACGCATGCGCGAGACCTTCCAGCAAATCACAGGGATGACGCCGAGTCAGTATCGTGAGAGGCATCAGCGGAGGCGGTGAGACACGCGGGTTGATACTTTTTTTGGAAACCACGAATCTAACGAATTATGCGAATCTTGCTACCTCCTACACCAGAGGCTTCGGCGCGACAAGTGGGTGTCCCATTATACGGGTTGATCACGCTACGACCCATGGCTTCACCTCTTTGTTAATGTCCTGAGATTTTTCATGGTATGCTTTGTAATAATCGCACTTGGCTTGAAGACGCATGAGCCACTCGGCACGCACCGCAAAACAACGCTCGAAGCGTAAAGCTGTATCTGCACTCACCCCTTTTCTCCCGGCAATAATATCTGATAGTCGGCTCCGAGGAATGTTCATTGCGCGGGCGGCCTCTGCCTTGGAAATCTCATAATGCTCCAAAGTATCTTCGACCAGGCTGGCCGCCGCATTCGACAGACGCCGTGGCACCTTTGTTGTATCTCGTTTCATCATATGATCATAGGGTTGGGTATTAATGTGTATCTTCGATTTTCACCAAGAGCACATCCTTCATTTCATCATCCTCCCACGCAAAGGTAATTCGCCAGAGAGATTTGCGAGAATCAGCGTCTATTGAATATCGATTGGTTCCTTTTAGATTGTGGTAAAATAAATGCGGCGCGAGCAAAAGATCTTTCTCTTCAGCTGTGTCCAACTGATCCAAGCGAGCTTCGGCTTTCTCCACTTTCAACGATCCTATTTGCTTTCGTTCTTGCTTGGTGAGTTTTTCTCCAGAGAAAATTTTCTCGGTCAATTTATCTCCGAAGCTCTTGATCACACCCTTATTGTAACCAAAAAAGAGAACTCGTCAACGGGTTTCAAATTGAATTCAAGGGACTTCATTTTTACCCGCGAAAAAAGACGAAATGCGCGAAAGGAAGACTCAGACATCCTGACCTCCCGGGAAATTGGGTGGCCTCAGTGGGAAGTAATTGAGACACAGATCTGTGCTGGCCAAAGAGTGGCGGTCATTCTGCCGCCAACCGGAGCGCAGCGAAGATAGAGGGACACGAAAACTGATCCCTCCCTCAAATAGGAATCTGGAAATCGCTGAGGATGTGGCCGGGGTTGCTGGGCAGCAGAATGCAGCCCCTCCTTGGGGCTTCGCCTGCTTGGTGGATTTTGTTGAATCAACCTCCAGAACGGGATCAATGTTTTTCCTCTCCCGGGCTGAAATACGCAACCCCGTTGGGGTTGATGGAATTTTTGGTGCGGTTGTCCCGGGGTAGGCTTCACTGCGTTGCGCCACTTGTCCTCCCGTAGCCTTCTTGACCGCCATAGCTTCAGCGAAGGAGGTGGCGAAGGAGGAACCCCGGGCTGAAATACGCAACCCCGTCGGGGTTGGAGGTTCTTCATCCCCAACGGGGATACGGATTTTAGCCCGGGGTTGCCGGAGTGAAACGGAGGCTACCCTGGGTAACCCGTATTCCGGATATCTGAAGTGGTCCCGCAAAACGGAGCCAGAGTCTTATTGATGAAATGAGCTGGTCTTTGAGGGGGCAAATCCCCGAAAAGAGACCAGAAACATGAAACGAAAAAGAAGACACCTAACCGCAGAATT